>DAOSVE010000120.1:0-3765 GCA_035593465.1 Candidatus Atribacteria bacterium
GGTATAGTAGATATGCATTAGCTTGGGAGTTAGCTAATACCCTGGATGCAGATTTTTGCCTTCAGACACTGGATAAGGCATTACTTATTTCCCAGCCCGAGATATTCAACAGCGATCCGGGCTCTCAGTTTACGAGTGGCGAGTTACTGAGAAGCTGGAGAAAGCAGGAATTAAAATCCAAAGAGATGGAAGAGGCCGGGTATTTGATAATATCTTCATAGAAAGACTATGGAGAACAGTAAAATATGAGGAGGTGTATATCCACAGCTATGATACAGTGAGGAAAGCCAGAGAGAGTTTAGATAATTATTTCCGATTCTATAACGGTGAGAGGCTTCACCAATCCCTGGGATATAAAACACCCCAGGAAGTTTATTTAGGTAAAACTATAAACAAACAGGAGGAAATAATACACCTTAAAAGTCTCTTTTCTGTCTTGACAAGGGGGTCCACCTTATATTACCACTACACTTTGGAAAGAATTAAATATAAATGCCTGTATTTACTGGGTTTGAGACATCAGAATAGGTGAAAATCAGGAGAAAGTGTCAAAGTTGGTAGAATCATTTAACATTCTTCACAAAATTTCTTAAATTCTAAAGCTGCCTTTTCTACGTCTTCCTGACCGGAGAAAATGCTGGTTGTCCCAGCTACAAAAACATTAGCCCCAGCGCTCTTTAAAAGAGGAACGGTTTTTTCTCCAATCCCCCCATCCACGGCAATATCCACGTTCAAATCTTTCTCTTCTACCATTTCTCTTACCCTTTGCACCTTGGGGACAACTTCCGGAATAAATTTCTGTCCCACAAATCCCGGGTCTACAGTCATTAAAAGCACCAGGTCTAAATAAGGCAAAAGATAAGAAAGAAAATCAGGGGGTGTAGAGGGGTTGAGAGCCAACCCCACTTTTTTATTTTCCCTTTTTACTCTATCCACTAACTGATGCAAACGACTATCTACCTCGGCATGAAAAGTAATCATATCTGCTCCCAAATCAGCAAATAAGGAGATAAAAGATTCAGGATTCTGCACCATGAGGTGAACATCGAAAAGAAGAGAGGTAGCTGGACGAAGCTTCTTTAAAAGATTAGTACCCAGAGCAAAATTAGGGACAAACACTCCATCCATAATATCAATGTGAAGCATATCTATTTTTGCTCTTTCTAACTTTTGTACTTCTTCCCCCAGGTGAAGATAATCAGCACAATCCAGAGAAGCAGAAACTTTTATCATAGTTTAACCCCCTGAGGTTCTATAACCACTTTAGTATAAGGAAAACGTTTTTGCTGCATTTCCAACATAAAGGAAGGAGCTTCTTCCAAACTTATCCGATGAGAGATTAATGGGGATAAAGACACTTTTCCTCTCTCTTCTAATTCCAGTAACCTTTCCCAGTCTGAATCAAGAGAAGAAAAATCTGAATTCCAGGTGCCCAGAATGGTAAGTTCGTGACGAAGAACGATGCTGATCTCCTGAGGCTTTAAAACTACTTCTCCCTCTTGATTTCCCACCAGGAGAACCTTGCCTTTCTTTCTAACTATCCCTAAAGCATCCAAAAGAGCTCGACGACTTCCTGAAGCTTCAATGGCTAAATCCACCTCCTCTTTTTCCCCTGCTGGAGATAAAGTTAAGTCAAAACCTGAAGCACGCGCTAAGGGAAATTTTTGCTCATCCACGTCATATCCTGTGAGCATTCGAGCTCCCCCTAACTTTGCCCATATACCACAGAGAAGCCCGATAGGACCTAAACCAAAAACTGCTACTCTATCTCCCATCTCCGGATGAACACGTCGCAAGGCATGCAAGGTTACTGCTCCCGGCTCACTCAACGCTCCTTCTTCCCAGGAAACACAGGAAGGAAGGAGAACAAGATTTTCTACAGGAGCTACCACAAACTCGGCAAACCCCCCATTTTGCCGAGAACCTAAATACCCATAATTATCACACAACTCGTATTGACCCGCTTCACAATATCGGCAATTTCGGCAAGGGATGAGGGGGTAAACTGTAACTCTTTTTCCTATCCATTCTTCATCCTCTTTTTTCCCTACTTCCACTACTTCACCTGAAAATTCATGGCCAGGAATAAGAGGGTAAAAATAAGCTTGACCACCAAAAACTCTAGGAAGGTCTGAGCCACATATTCCCGCTGCCTGAACTCTTATCAGAGCTTCCCCTTCTCGAGGAGCAGGTGTTTGTATCTCTCGCAGGGATAAAATTCCTTTTTCTTCCAGAACTAGAGCCTTCATGGGTTAACCACAACTTTCAACCCTTCGTGAGATTCGGCCACTCTAAAAGCTTCCTGAATTTCTTCCAGAGGGAAACGGTGAGTAATATACTCCCCGGGGCTAACCATCCCCTTTTCCATTACCTCTAAAGCTTTCCGGTGGTGGCGAGGAAGACTACCGTGACTACCCAATATCATACACTCCCGATAATGAATAAGGTTGCTGGGAATACTGATATTACGCGCTCCAGAAGGCAATCCCCCAAAAAAATTTATTCGAGCCCGGTGGCGAGCTAAAAGAAGAGCTTGCTCTTGAGCATCGGGAGAAGCACAGGTTATCATCACCACATCTGCTCCTTCTCCATTGGTTACTTCTTTTATTTTTTCTTCTACATTTTTATCACTCAAAAAATAATGGTCAGCATTAAATTTACGAGCCAGATCCAGACGCCGTTGAGAACGCTGGATAACTATTATATTAGTTGCTCCCATATGACGACCCATTTCTATCATCATACAACCAATAGGACCTGCTCCAATAATACACAGAGCATCTCCCACTCCTAAGTTAGCCATCTCCAGCCCATTAATGGCACAGGCTAAAGGTTCAGCTAAAGATGCCTCATCAAAAGAAAGTTTTTCCGGAATTTTATGTACTGACCCTTGTTCTACAGATAGAGCATTAAGTAGAATATATTGAGCAAATCCTCCCGGGAATTGATAGCCAATGGCGTAGTTTATAGCGCAGTTAGTCCCCATTCCATTCTGACACCAAAAACATTTTCCGCAGGGAACATCTGCCCCTACCGCTACTCGGTCTCCCACCTCAAATTTTTCTACTCCTTTACCCACTTCTATCACCACACCTGCGATTTCATGACCAATAATGTGAGGAAACTTAACCCGAGGGTTACCAGAGTGCATAATCCTGATATCTGAGCCACAAATCGCACAGGATTTAACTTTTACCAGTACCTCCCCTTCTCTCACCTGATAGTCTTCTACTTCCTTCACCACTAACCGGTCTATATCTTCTAAAAGAGCAGCTTTCATTGTAACCTCCTTCTTGTGGAGGAAAACCATTCCTCCCTGTACTATTTTTACAGCCAACGCCGAGTATCTATTTTTTATAGTTAACCGCAAAATCCATTACAATGACTATGAGGGGGAAAAGACCCCCTTATAACCCCGAACTATAAAGGGGAGAACCCCTTTATAATCCCCCAAAAACAAAAAAATACAAAAAGAAAAAGACTACTGAGGGAGAAAACATCCCTCAGTGGGGTAAACCCCCTTATAACCCCCAAAAGCAAAAAACAAAAGGAAGAAGCAAAAAATTAAAGACTGAAAAGACAAAAACCAACTGAGGAAGAAAAAACGTCTTCCTCAGTACCTACGGCACCAAAGACGAAAGCAAAATAGATGAAAGAAACTAAAACCAATTACACTGGAGAAAAGCACTCCAGCGTTGAGGAAGGAAAAACATCTTCCTCAGTATAAGGGGGAAAGAATTCCCCCTTATGAACCCTCTTTCTTTT
>DAOSVE010000009.1:0-30864 GCA_035593465.1 Candidatus Atribacteria bacterium
CATTCAGGAATAACGGCAAGAAGACACCCTCACCCTAACCCTCTCCCTTCGAGGGCGAGGGAAAAAAGATGTAAAGCTCTCCCTTCAAGGGCGAGGGAAGGAATATGTGGGGTTCTTCCATTGAAGGCGAGGGAAGAAAAAGAAAGGGGATTCATAAGGGGGAATTCTTTCCCCCTTATACTGAGGAAGACGTTTTTTCTTCCTCAGTTGTTTTTGCCTCTTTAAGTCTTTTGTCTTTTTTTTGCTTTTTGGGGGATTATAAAGGGGTTCTCCCCTTTATAGTTCGGGGTTATGAGGGGGCAGCGCCCCCTCATAGTCTTTGTAATGGATTTTGCGGTTAACTATAAAACCTATAGATAGGAGGGCTGTTTGGTGAAAGCTAATCTTATTCCTTTATACTTTAAGTCAGGTAAAAATGACGAGTTTCTTGCACAGGTACAAAATTTGAAAAAACTTCTTGCTGAAGAAGCTATAATCGGTGAACCGTTAGCATTAGGCTCTCCCCTGCCCCAGGAAGCCGATGCGATCATTTTTCCCCAGGTCTTAGGAGATGCTTATAAACAGATAAAAGATATAGAAGCTCTTCGGCTTCCAATCTTAGTGGTTACTTCAGAGTTTGGAACAGTTGATATGTGGGACTGGGAAATTGTAAGTTACCTCAAATCAAAAGGACTCAAAGTGTTTGCTCCTTATAACTTAGAGCTTACCAAAAAGGCCATTAAAAGCCTCGCCTTAAAAAGAGAAATGAAAAGTACCAGATTCTTAGTTTTCCAGGATAATCCAGGTGAGGGAATGCAAGCCAGTATATTCAAGCGCTTTTACTGGTGGGAAGAAGAGTGTACCAACCTCATTCAGGAAAAATTCGGAATATCTATAATAAAAAAGAGCTTTAAGAAATTAGCCGAAGAAGCCAAGCAAGTTCCAGATGCTGAAGTGGAAGAATTGTGGAAAAGATGGAACCTTCCCTTAGAAGGTGTTTCTCCAAAAGCACTTCATAGCGCTTTAAAAATCTACCGGGTCTTGAAGCAAGAAGTTGAACAAGACCCTTCAATAAAAGGGATGGGAATTAACTGTCTTAACGAGTCTTTTTACTCTGACACCACCCCTTGCCTGGCCTGGAATATGCTGTTCGAAGAAAAGGGAATTATATGGGCCTGTGAAGCAGATACTCTGTCTTTACTCACCCAGTTCATAATTCATAAATCTCTGGGCGCACCAATTATGATGAGTAACATTTATCCTTTCTTGATGGGTATGGCAGCACTAAAGCATGAGAAAATAAGCAGCTTTCCTGAAGTTGATCAACCAGAAAACCATCTCTTGGTTGTCCATTGCGGCTATCTTGGTGTGTTGCCTAAATCTTTTTCCAGTGATTGGAAGTTAAAACCCAGAGTCCTTGAAATTGTAGATGAAAATGCCACAGCTATTGATGCCCGGCTACCAGAAGGCGAAGTAACTCTGGCTAAACTCGACCCTACTCTCTCTAAATTGCTGATAGTTGAGGGATATCTTGAGGGATATGTTCAATATCCAGGTTCAGACTGTAGAAATGGAGCTATCATCAGAATTCCCGACGGTCATCTCTTGATGGATAAATTATATTCCCACCACGACATAATTATGATTGGCCACCGGGGAGTGGAGTTGAAAAGCATGGCCTATGCCCTAGACATAGAAGTAGAGTGGGTAAAATAAGAAAAGAGTAAATATAAGTAGATACCTTCCACCACTTAGTAATGGAAGGTATCTACTTGGGAAATTAACTTAACGAAAAACTTTCTTAATCCTTATTTATATTGCTCTGGATTATTATTCAAGAGAAACTTTATTCCCTAGAAATTCTCGCAGCCACTTGGCGCTATCTTTCCAGATTCTCTGCAAGTTGTTGTCATAATCAACATGGAAAAGACCAAACTTTTTAGTGTAGCCACACTCCCACTCAAAATCATCCATTAAAGTCCAGATAAAATAACCTCTCAAATCAACACCACTCTGTATTGCTTGATAAGCACTTTTAAAGTGATTTTTGAGAAACTCAATCCTCTGCCAGTCATGTACTTCACCATTTTTTAGCTCATCTTTCAGAGCCGCTCCATTCTCGGTAATGTACAAGGGTATAGCCCCATACTCTTTGTGTACTTTAGAAACTATCTCCCTGAGTCCTTCAGGATAGATTTCCCATCCCATATCCGTTCGCTCTGCTTCCACCGTTACTGATTTAGCTTTAAGTATCTCGCCTCCATCATATTGAACAACATCCCTTGAATAATAATTAATTCCCAAAAAGTCCATTTTTTCAGAAGCTCCGGAGATATCTTGGTAACCTCTGGTAAAATCACCAAAGTTGTTTACAAAAACCTGAAAAAGCTCTTCCGGGTATGTACCCTTAAATAAAGGATCTAAAAACCAGCGGTTTTTATAGCAATCCATAAAATTCGCTGCTTCACGGTCTTCGGGAGAATCAGTAAAAGAGTGAACGGGAGAAAGGTTGAGAACTATACCAATTTTTCCGGAAAAGCCTCTCTCTTTAAAGACTTTTACGGTTTCACCATGAGCAGTTAACAAATTATGAGCCACTTTGAGAGCTGTGGGGTAATCCTCAATACCCGGAGCGTGCTTACCCATTTGATGAGATAAAAAAGATATACACCAGGGTTCATTAAAAGTAATCCATAAATCAACGAGGCCATTAAATTCTTCAAACAGAGTTACTGCATAATCTACAAAAGCTTTTGAGGTTTCAGGATTAACCCAGCCACCATGAAATTGCAGATGCTGGGGGAGATCCCAGTGATAAAGTGTTAGCATAGGCTTGATATTATTTTTCAAAAGTTCCTCTATAAGGGATTTGTAAAAATCAAGCCCCTTTTTGTTTACGTTATCCCTTCCGCAAGGAAATATCCGTGGCCAGGAAACCGAAAAACGATAGGAATTAATATTCAGCTCTTTCATTAATTCTATATCTTCCTTGCAGCGGTGATAATGGTCGCAGGCTACATCACCGGTACTTCCATCAGCAATCGTACCAGGAGTATGGGCAAAACGGTCCCAAATGCTTTCTCCTTTACCATCTTCATTATAAGCTCCCTCTATCTGATAAGAAGCAGTAGCAACTCCCCAGAGAAAATCTGGCGGAAAGTCTTCCTTTTTCATTTGTTTTTACCTCTTTCTATATATTTTTCAGGAATCTGTTAAGTCTCTCTACAAAAGTTACCAGGGTAATTGTTTACCTTGATAATCATAAAAAACAGGACCTTCAAGGTCCTGTTTTTGAGAAATAAATAGTTGATAGATTTTTAAAGCCGATTCTTCAGGCTCAACATCTGCAGAAAGATTTTTTTTGCCAAGCATATAAGTCTTCATATAGCCAGGATGGATAGCCAGCACCTTAACACCATATTCTTTCAGGTGATTCTGCAAAATAGCAGATTGCATGTTTAGAGCCGCTTTTGACATAGCATATCCAAATTCTTTTTTACGCCAGCAATTTCCTATACTTGCTGCCTCAGAAGAAATGTTAATTACTAATTTTCTTTCACCTTTTAATATCCAGTCAATGGTAGAGTGAGTAACTCTTAAAGGTCCCAAGGAATTGATATTAAAAGTTTTTAACATATCCTCGTAGCAAAGCTCTTCAAAAATATTTCCGGACCTACTTTCTAAATATACAGCAGCATTGTTAATAACTATATCAAGATAAGAAGTATCCGACTTAATTGTCTTAGCTGCCTCTTCAACCGATTCTTCTTTAGAAGTGTCAAGAGGAACGATAACCAGATGTTCTGGATACTGCGTTTTCAGCTTTCCCAGTTCAGGCCAATCAGGTAGATACTGACCAGCATAAACTTTAAACTGGTTTTCAAGCAGAACCCTGGTCAAAGCCAGGCCCAGCCCTCTATCTGCTCCTGTTACATAAGCTGTGTATACATGTTGTGCCACTATATTGTCTCCTCTTTATAAGGGAGCAATTTTAACTCTCCCTGAACCAGCTCTATTAGTATACCATCAGGGTCTTTGAAGAAAGCAATTCTCACTCCTCCTGTGGCATCAAAAGGCTCGAGAGTGAAATTAACATCAGCCTTTTTCAATTTCTTTACTACCTCGTCAATGTTATCCACTCTGAAACCAATGTGTTTAATCCCTATATCCGGGTCTTTTACCTCCGGGAGAGGTTGCCCGCCATGTTTGAAATAGAACAATTCTAGGGTAGCTCCCTTTGCATCCAGATACACTATCTTAAAATCACCACCATTTTGCTCTAACATACCCATCATTTTAAAACCCAGAATACGTTGGTAAAAATCTACCGACCGCTTAAGATTTGAAACAGTAATGGTAACATGGTCAAAGGCTTTTATCATGTTTTTACATCCTCCTCATATAGGATTATTTATTTCCACCGGTAAGTTTTTCTCCCAGGACTTATAGGATGCTTCAATAAGCTGTAGATGAGCAAGGGCCTTAACTCTATCAACTTTCACATTACCCCTCTCAACTTGCTCTAAGAAGTCCCTCAAACTTAATGTTATTGAATCTTCATAAGAGATACGATATTTTTGAATCTCCTCTTCGCCGGCACAATTTCTGAAACAAAAAGAAAGATCATGGTCCCAGATCGAGATGCTTCCTTTATCCCCGTAAATGCACATACCCTCATCCCACGGAGGCACACAAGTTCCCCAGCTACAGATTAAAGACCCTATAACCCCACTTTGAAAAAGCATACTGACCAGTGCTGTATCCTCACCCTCCATTTTATCTATCACATAAGTTCCTGCTCTTGTATATATTGACTTTACAGATCCAAAGAGCCATCTTAAAAGATCGAAACGGTGTGCCCCTGAATCAATGAGGCAACCACCTCCAGCTTCCTCCTTTTTAAGTCTAAACCCTTGTAAATTCCGGGCATTAGCTCTAGCAAAACACTCCACCAGAAAAACTCTACCTGTTGAACCAGCATCGAGCATGGAAAAAGCCTGCTGATATTGTTTATAATAACGCATATTAAAGCCAACAGTCAAAGCAAGATGACGTTCTTCAGCCATCCGAACAAGTTCCTCAGCATCTGAAAACTTAACGGTAAGAGGCTTTTCGCAATAAACATGTTTATTACTCCGAAGTGCTTTTTCAACCATTGGTTTATGTAAATAGTGAGGTACAGCAAGAGTTATCACTTCAATGCTGTCATCAGATAGAATTTCTTCATAAGATGTACTCCATTTTTCAATAGAATATTTATGAGAAATTTCTCTCAGTTTATTCTCATCTTTATCACAAATTACTATTGATTGAACATTTTCAATTTTTAAGAGAGAACGTACATGAAGCTCTCCAAATCCAAGTCCTATTACAGCCACTCGCATAATTTTATCCTTTCTTTAACCCTTAATTGCTCCCGCAGTTAATCCTTTGATAAACTGTTTTTGAAGAATTATAAAAGTCACCAAAATTGGAATTACCGCTATAACCATGCCCGCACACAGAGACCCCCAATCGGTGGAATATCGCCCTACCAGGGAGCGAATGGTGGGCTGCAAAGTCCTCTTTTCCGGGCTCAGAATAAAAGTTGCTGCATACATAAATTCATTCCATATTGAGACAAACTGAAAAATAGCTACTGTTGCTATTCCGGGTTTAGCGAGAGGTAAAACTACCTTCCAGAAAGCTGTAAACTCTGAAGCTCCATCGATGATAGCTGATTCCCTTAGAGCATCTGGTATAGTCACGAAAAAAGCTCTCATTAGAAAAATGGAAAAGGCTACTCCTAAACCAGTATAACTGGCAATTAACCCCGTTAAAGAATCTAAAAGACTCATTTCCTTAAGCATCAGGAACAAAGGGATAAGAGTTACCTGAGGAGGTATAGTTAGAGAAGCAATAAGAGCAAGAAAAATAGCATTTCTCCCTGGAAACTTTATTTTTGCAAAAGCGTATCCTGCCATCACAGAGACAACAAGTATCAAAAAAATTGAAACAGCAGTGACTATTGTTGTATTCATGAAAGATTTTCCTATATCAAGGTTTTCTATAACAAATTTATAATTATCCAGCATGAATTTCTCAGGCCAGAGGGGGCCTATAAAAATTTCCGAGCGGTTTTTAAAAGAATTTATAACCATCCAGACCAGAGGAAATATTGTAACTACAAATACAATAAATAGAAAAATATATCTAACTATATCACCAGCTTTTATTTTTAATTTAATATTCAAGAGTATCAGCCTCCCTTATCCGGAGTTGAATCACACTGGCCAAAACTGAGAAAATCAATATCATTATCCCGATGGCTGCAGCATAACCCATGCGAGGAGTACCAGTTCCTACACTTCCAAAGGCCAGAGTATAGAGATAAGTAGCCATAACTTCAGTGGCATGATTTGGTCCACCAGTAGTCATAGCCCAAATGAGGTCAAAAACCTTAAAGCCACCAATAACATTAATGATTACTACAACTGTAGTTACCGGACGAAGCAAGGGGACAGTGATAAAAAGGAACCTTCTTAAGCTATCTGCTCCATCCACGCTCGCTGCTTCATAAACTTCATCTGGTATTCTTTGAAGCCCGGCATAAAATATAATTAGATAAAAACCCATGGATTGCCACAGAGAAACAAAAACAATACAAGGGAAAGCCCACTTAGGGTCCGCAAGCCAGAGCTGTTTCCATGTCTCTAAACCCAGGTTCTGCAAGATGGTATTAAGTAAGCCAAAATTCGGTTCAAAAATCATCGCCCACAGTGAACCAGTTATAATGAAAGAAATTATGTTGGGTACAAAGAAGCTCACCCTGAAAAAAGTATTCAGAAAGTTATTTCTAACCAGCATTACTGCCAAGACCATGGGGATTAAGGTTTGTAAAATAGTTGTAGCAATAACAAAAATAATGTTATTTTTCAGAGCAAGCCAGAAAACCGGGTCATGTAAAAGATTGATGTAGTTTTGCAGACCGACAAAGACTCTCTCTCCATAACCATGCCAGAAGCTCAGGCTCAATCCAATAGCGTCCAGCGAGGGATAAATCACAAAAATCACAAAAAAGAGAAGTGCTGGAATAATCATCAGATAACCAAAAATATGCTGACTCTTTTCTAAAGAACGCCTTTTTCTCAAATTACCCGCCTCCTTTTTCTCCTGGAGAGGAAAAAAGAAATCATCCTCTCCAGGAGAAAAAAAGTGCTATCTTCCTATTACCCTTTGTACGTCGCTTTCTATTTGAGCAGCTGCTTCTTCCGGAGTAAGCTGCCCACCCATTAACCCTTGAACCGCATTAGCCACCGCATCCCAGCTACCTTCCCCATACAAGATATGAGGCGCTCCATCTTCCAGCCAGGAAGCCATCTTCTTTATGGCCGGGTCTTCCAGACCTTGTAAAGCTTCCATTGTAGCTGGCATACCTCGTGCCTCTACCATAGCAGGAGAGTAAACTTCAGGGCTGTACATAAATTTCAAAAATTCTAAAGCTTCTTCAATATGTTTACTTCTTGCTGATACTGCTAAGTTGGCTCCACTTTCATTACCGGTCCAGTGCCTTTTCCCGGGTGCATAAGCCGGTGTTTCAAAGACATCCCAGTTGAAACCCTGAGGCGCTTCTCTATCAATAGTAACAGGTAACCAGGAACCACTGTAGAACATAGCTCCTTTACCCATATAAAACATGGTGAGCGCCTGTTCGTTAGCAATACCATTAATTCCAGGAGCGAAGACTTCTCCTTCCACCAGTTTTTTAACCAGCTTCAATGCTTCAATAACTGGTTCGCTATTCCAGCTTACTTCACGCTCTGGATCAGTGCGACGGTCTAATTCAATAAGTAAAGTGGGGTCATCTGTAACCTGAGTAATCAAAGGCAAAAAGAAATCGCATCCCAGCCACTTATCTCGATTGCCAAAGGGAAGTGGCTGAATAGAACTGTCCATTCCACGAATGGTATGGGAAACTTCAATCAAATCATCCCAGGTCTCGGGTATGTTCAAGCCCATCTTTTCGAAGATGTCTTTGTTATAGAAAATACCAAAGGTTTGTGCAGTCCAAGGAAGGGAATATAAATGCCCATCCCAGGTAAACTGTCTAATAGTACCAGGTGCAAAGCGACTCAGAAATTCTTCATCGAGCCATTCATTAAAGTCAATGGTGACTCCCCCTTCTCCGAGGCTTCTGACCATAACATGGGGAGCAAGAATATCAGGTTCACTTTCTCCAGCAACTGCAGCTTGTAGTTTTTGAAGGTACTCGTTAAGGCTAAAAACTTGCTGTTCAACCCTGATTTCAGGATGCTCAGAATTCCACTTGTCCACTATTTTGGGAAAAGCTGTTTGAAAGTCATCAAACCAGGTCCACATTGTAATGGTAACAGCTTCTTGAGCACCTGCAGCCGCCACCAATAATAGCCCACTTAAAATCAAAGTCGCTATTGTAACTTTTACTTTACGCGCCATGACTATATCCTCCCTATCAGATTTTACTATTATTAACTCCTTTTAGAACTAACTGCCACCTCACTCTTAAGCCCGCAAAACCCCATTAGAAATACAGTTAATTATTCAGGAATTATCTCACCTCCTTTAAAACAATTATTGTTTCATCACTCTAGCGAAGAAGTCAGTCAGAAAATGTGGCATAACCAGCTACGAAAGGAAAATTACTGTATCTTAGCTCCAAAGATAATGTTTATATCTCCTTTATTTTCTAACCGCCTTCCTAACAAAAACTACTTCTCAATTCCCTTAGCCTCATCACCCCCTTTCGACTCTATAGTAAATCTTATACTTTGCAATAGAAGCTGCTGGTAAATTTTATTTTCGAAACTTTTGCAGGAATGGCCAGGCATAAGATAAATTATTTTTGCGGGGCCAAAATAAGTTATCCATCCTGCAGGGAAGATTTCCTTATTACTGTTTTTATAGTGCAAAAAGAGCTCTCTTTCCGAAAAGTTGTCAAATTCAAACAGGTAAGGTTCGTCTTCAATTTCAAAAACATTAATTCCCTCGCTGATAGGGTGTTTTTTACTTTCAGCAAAAAATTCTAATTTTGCAAGAGGTGGGTGCTTTATGAATCGTGCTCCTATTATGTGCTTAAACTCATGTCTTGCCTGGAGCGATATACCACAGTGGATAGCCACTAAACCTTTACCCACCGAGAAATAGCGCAGCAGGTTTCCGGTCTGTAAATCATTGAGCGGTTCTTCCCATCTATCAAGATAGGATACGACCAGCTCGAACTGCTCAAGACGAGAATAGTCGCTTAAAATTTCTTCATAGTCTTCAGAAAAGCACACTTCGAATTCGGGCTGCAAAATACTTTCAATTACAGGCTCAATCTCTCTCAATGGATGATAAGGAGCTTTTTCATTGTCTCCTATCATCAAGAGTTTTTGCTTCATCCATCATACCCCCCTTTCCCCCCAATTTGGGGATTATAGCAATTCAGTCTTTCTGGCCCACTGACTTATTGTTTTACTGCTCCGGTAAGGAGACCAGCCAGAAAATACCGTTGCAAACTTATAAGCAGGACTAAAATTGGCAATGTAGCCAGTACCGAACCAGCCATAAGACTTGCATAATCCACGGCATATAACCCTACAAAATTAGCCAGCGCTATGGGCACAGTAAAATGTTCCGAGCTTCTCAATACCACCAAAGGCCACAGAAAATCGTTCCAGGCGTAAGTGGCCAAAAGTGTTGCACATACTACCAAGGAAGGTTTACTAATTGGTAGAGCAATATTCCAGAAAATACCAAATTCAGTACAGCCATCGATTCTTGCAGCATCTAAAAGCGCATCAGGTATTGCTAACATTCCCTGTCTCATAAAGAAAATGGTAAGTCCATTAGCAGCAAAAGGGAAAATTACTGCCTGGTAGGTATCCATCCAGCCAGTCTTTGCTATAAAAGCATAAAGAGGAATTACAAAGGCATACATAGGAATCATCAAAGTTAATACCACAGTTGAGAAAATTATTTCCCGACCTCGGAACCTATATTTTGCCAGGGCAAAACCAGTTAGAGAACTTATAAAAAGGCCAATTATCGTATAGGCAATAGTAATCAAAATACTATTTAAGTAATAACGCAAGAAAGGCACGGAGGCAAAGAGTTTGTAATAACTTTCCAGAGTCCACTTCCGAGGTAGAAGAGTCGGCGGGAACATAAACATCTCTTGCCCTGTTTTAAATGAAGAAGTTACCATCCAGAAAAAAGGAGAAGCTACAATAATTGCACCTAAAACTAACAAGACGACAATAATCAAATGTAGAGCTGTTTCCTTAATATAAGGGTTAAAAAACTTCCGGGCCATGAGCAGTTTTATTCCTCCTTAAGAAGCTTCCGTTGAACAAAAGATAAAATAAAAATAATACCTCCTAAAACCAGACCCATAGATGCAGCATAACCGAGGTCTAAAAAAGAAAAACCTCTCTGATAGAGGTATAGAGCAGGAGTCAAAGTAGCATCCCCGGGACCTCCTCCAGTAAGAAGAAAAGGCTCGGTGAAGAGCTGATAAGAACTTATAACCGTAATGACAATCACAAAAATGGTAATAGGCCTCAATAGGGGTACGGTTATATACATAAAGGTCTGAAAGCGATTTGCTCCATCAATGGCTGCACTTTCAAAAATTTCTGAAGGCAGAGACCGTAATCCAGCCAGAAAATAGAGAGCATCAACTCCAATATAACGCCATGCGGAAAGCAGAATAATAGACAAAAGAGCCAGATTTGGCTGTTCTAACCAGGCAAGAGGGGAGATTCCTATCCAGCTCAGTACTAAATTAGCAAATCCAAAGCTACGGTCGTAAATCATGCGAAATACAATTGCAACTACGACCAGACTTACTACAGAAGGGCTGTAGTATAAGACCTGAAAAAAAGTTCCCGAGCGTTTTCCTAAAGCGTTGATTGCTATAGCCAATAAGAGAGAAATGGGAATCAATATTAAAAGCCAGGCAATAGCAAAATAAGTACTGTTAAGCAGCGCCCTAAAAAACCGAGCGTCTTTAGTTAGATTAATATAGTTTTCTACACCTACAAAATGAGCACTACCCAATCCTTCAAACTTATAAAAGCTCATATGAAAAGCTTCAATAACAGGGTTTAAGAAAAATAACGCGAAAAAGATTAAAAAAGGGGCAACAAAAATATAAGGAGCCCACTTACTTTGAAAGCGATAATAATGCTGACTTATTTTATGCTTAATTCCTGCGGGGATATCCCCGCAGGAATTAACTTTAGCTTGCATAAATACCATCCTCATTTACCAAGCTGGCGAAGCTCATTAGCAGCTTCTTCCAGAAGATAGGCAGGGTCATCACCTAAACAAGCTCCCAAAAGGACTTTTCGGTTAAGTAGATCAGTTGCTTCAGGCCAGGTCGGTGCCAAATAAAAAGAAGGAACTTGAGGAGCTTGATCAAGAAGAAGTCTACCTATAGTTTGACCACCAAAGTAAGAATCTGGAGCATCAAATACCTCAGCATCAACTAAGTCCTTACGTGGAGGAATCATGCCGGTCTTAAGATAAAAGGAAACCAAATTATCTTTATTCTCAAGCATTGCGTAACTTAAAAAAGCTAAAGCCGCTTTGTCAGTTTCAGAGTTAGAAGGAACAATAGAAAGCATTGTTCCTCCCCAGGTTGAAGAAGTGTAACCCCCTGGTTGCCATGCTGGTAAAGATTTTGCCCGCCACAAGCCTTCTTGCTCCGGAACATTAGCTTTAAGAAAACCAACATACCAGTCAGGACCAAAATCTGAAACTACCTGCGATGCTCTATAAGGTGCCCACCAAGGAGGGGTACCTACATCCTGAGGTGAAGTATTAGCAATCTCGTGTTTAACTACAGCATCAGAATAATAACTAAGTATTTTCTTTGCTATGTCATTATCCAAGATAACATTAGCTTCTTCATCAAACACCCCTCCACCGGCTTGAATCAACCACATCCAGAAATGACCCCATTCAGCAGTACTCGCAGCTCCATTACCAAGTTGTAGCACGTATTTCCCTTGTTCTTTGAACTTCAAACCTACATCTACAAATTCATCCCAGGTCTGAATATTTTCTACGTCAATTCCATTTTCCTGGTAAATGTCGCTACGGTAGAAAAATACCGCCGGATCAAGATCGAAAGGTATTCCATACAGCGCCCCATGAAATGTGAAAGGAGCTAACCGAGACTCATAGAATTTATCCAAATAGCCACTTTCTTCCAGGTAGGAAGTCAGATCCAGAAGATTTACTTTATCTCCTCTGTAGAACTTAGCCACCTGGCTTATTTCAATAGTAGCTAAATTTGGAGCACCTACACCTGTCTGGACTGCGATGAGAAGATTGTCATGCATCTGCTGATAAGGATAGTCTTCTACTTTAACTTTTATATCTGTATTAGCTGCCTCAAAAGATTTTGCTACTTCTTCTAACCACGCAGTCTGAGAGCCAAAAGACCAGACTTTTATTTCTGTTTGTGCCCCCGCTACCTGAACGCAGAACAAAACCGTAAACAACAGTACTATTCCCCACTTCCATCCTTTCTTTTTCATTGCCTTTTCAACCTCCCGCTTAGAAAATTAATTTAACGAAAGTGAATAAATTGAAACAAAATAGAAAAAATAGACTATAAATAAAAATTATCACCTCCTTCTAAATTAATTTATTACTTCTTTTTCAGTTAACTCTGGAGAAACAAAAATTTTTAATAATCTCCGATTTTCTTTACCCTCTAACAAAGCCTCTTCTAATGCTTCTAAAGGCACTTTTAAAGAAAACAGAGGTTGAGGATTAATTCTCCCGAATCTCAGAAGAGCTATAGCATCAGACCAATCATTACCAACTCCAGCACAGGAACCAACCAAGCTTCTTTCCCCCAGAACAAAATCATAGGGTCTGAGTTTCATTTCATCTTCCTGGTTGGTTATGCCAAAAGCAGCTATTCTTCCTCCTGGTCGAACTATTTTTAAAGCAGTTTCATAAGTGGAAACTGTACCAACTGCTTCTATCACAAAATCAGCCCCTCTTCCTTCGGTCAATTCCTTAACCATTCGAACCACATCCTCTTTTGATATATCTATTAAGTAGTCTACTCCCATCTTCCGCGCCGCCTCTAATCTTTCTTTGTGTTTTCCAATTAAAATCACTGGCGCAGCAGCTCTCAGTTTTGCTATTTGAGTATGCAAAATTCCCAATGTTCCGTCTCCGATCACGGCAA
Organism: Candidatus Atribacteria bacterium; assembly: GCA_035593465.1. Taxonomy (GTDB): domain Bacteria; phylum Atribacterota; class Atribacteria; order Atribacterales; family Caldatribacteriaceae; genus Sordicultor. Next base: position 13,190 of record DAOSVE010000009.1, read on the forward strand.
CACTACTCCCAAAGGAAACTTCCATAGCCTTAGCAGCATGAATGGCACACGAAATCGGCTCAATAAAAGCTCCTGCCTCAAATCCAACCTCATCGGGTAGGATGTGAATTTGTTTCGCTGGTACTTTTAAATATTCAGCAAAAGCTCCATCCATATGAATTCCTAATTGCCGGAATTCGGGACAAATAAGGCTTTGACCTCTGGTACAGTAAAAACAATGACCACAACTTAGATTAATATCAGCTGTCACTCTTTGTCCTATTTTGAGATTTTTAACCTTCTCTCCCACCTGAACAATTTCTCCTGAAAATTCATGGCCAGGTATAAGAGGCAGAAATTCTTTTGAGTATTTACCAGTATAAATGCTGTAATCAGTACCACAAATCCCGCAAAACTTTACCTTAACCAGAACTTCTTCAGGGGAAATTTGAGGAACTGGAACATCCCTTATTTTGATTTCCCCGGGCTTTTCAACTATAGCAGCTCTCATTTTTTCAGGAACCATACTTTTAACCTCCTCCCCTATCCTCTGGGAACAATAGAAATTGCATCTTCTGGACAAATTACGGTACACATAGCACAACTTGAGCAGAAACTTTCATTAACAAATGGCTTCCCATCTTTCATAGAAATAGCAGGACAATAAGAAGCAGCACATTTCCCACATCTGGTACATTTGTCCTCATCAATTTCTGCTCGATGATAAAGGAACTCAACCTCAGTAGAAGACTTTAGATATTGAAGACCTAAGCCTTTAAAGTCGTCAATTTTCTCATATCCACATTTTTCCATGTATCTTTGTAGCCAGCGATTAGCTCTGCCAATGAAATCAATTCCATTCAAGACAATTCCAGTAAGAGCCTGGCAAGCTCTGGCTCCTAACATAATAGCCTCGACAATGTGCTCAGGAGAGGTAATACCTCCTCCAGCAAAGGTCTCAATGCCAGGTATATTTTTCGAAATTAGAGCTGTTGCTTTATACATACTAAATCGGAGAGCAGGCCCACCAATATCAGAGAGAACATTGGCATTATCGCTTACTCCCGGATATTTCCCCTTACCTCCATTCCAAATATCTGGTGGAGGGACTGCAAAGTATTTATGGGTAGTGACAACGAACTTAGCACCAGCTCTGGCTGCTTCTTCAGTAAGGTATAACATCCTAGGATATCCGACTTCAGGAGTTAATTTAAACCCCACCGGTAGCTCGGTAGCCTTTACACAGGCCTCTAAAACCGGCAAAAATACTTCTGGAGCAGCTCCCATCATCATCCCCCATTTAGCTTCAGGAGGTAGATTTTGGGCATCTAAATGCCCCATTGCACCAACTGGACAACCGGTGTTAAGCTCAATAATGTCTGGCTGTAGCTCGTCTACAACTCGCTTGGTCTGGTCTGCCCACTTTGCGGGATTCGTATCATGAACCAGAACCTGGGCAATTATTGGAACATCTGGTGGTAGTGAAGGTCGAAGCTCGCTAACCAGCTCTTTCCCCCAGCTTAAGTAATTAAAAAGATTTTTAGCAGTATAAATGTGAGCGATAGCTTCTTTATGTTGAGAATCAAGAGTAACCTTCATCCATCTACCAACATAATTTTGCGTTTTAAAAAGTTCGGGAAAGTCAAGCTCTTTTTCTGCCCGAGTGGGTTCGCCAGGTACTAAAGCTGGTATATAAATAAAACCTGCGCCAGCTTCGATGTACTTCATAAAAAGTTCAGCTGCCTTTTTCCCAGGAAACCAGGGTTTATCCAGATTATGAGGAGAAACACCAAAAGGGCTCCTCATTTTTACTCCTGCCAAGCTGGTAGAAATATCTATCTTTTTTGCCATCTCTCAATGTTCCTCCTTTTTCTCACTGAAACAGAATATCTTTTCTTCCTTCATAGGGCGCTTTGATAAGCAATGGTTTCAGAAAATCAGCGGTTTTAGTAGCGCCATCTTCCCGGCTCATAGTTACATCCTCATGCTCATAACTGAGAACATAATCATAACCAATCATTGCCAACTCAGTTATTACTCTTTTCCAGGGCACCGACCCCCAGCCAGGGATGCGGAAACGAAAACCTCTATCTATTCTGGTCCACGGACCGGTGGGAATTAAACCGTCTCTTTTCACATTATGTTCTACAATCTCTCCATCTTTGGCATGCACGTGATAAATTCTTTGTCCCAGTATTTGAATAAAATTAACTACGTCAATACCTAAATATACAAGGTTTGCCGGATCGAAATTAAAACCCCAGGCTTTCTTTTCTCCTAATAATTCCAAGCTTCTCTGAGCAGTATATATGTCATAGACTAATTCATTAGGATGAGGCTCGTGAGCGAATTTCACTCCATACTTTTCAAATTCGTCCAGTATCTTTCCCCATCTTTCTACAAACTTTTGCTCCATTTCAGCCCATCCCTTAGAGTAAGGCCAAGGAAAGAAACGCCCGAAATTCTCACAGCCAATAAAACCACAGACAACCGGAACTTCAAGCGCATTGGCAGCCTGAGCTGTTTTAATCATTCTTTCCATTCCATATTTTATTTTTTCTTCCGGGCTTCCCTTAAAAATTGCATCAGTGTCTTCTCCGTACGGTCCCAAAACTAACTGGCCTTCCGGATGATTGCTCAAAGCAGAAATGAATAGTCCTCTATCTTCTACCATTTCCCTAATATCTTTTGCATAGGAAGGATTATCAATAACTTTTTCGATATCCAGATGTGGGCTCCCACTAAAAGCAGGTATCTCCACTGCTTCATAACCCAATTTGCATATTTTATCAAGGACTTCCTCCAGTGGCCGGTCCGAAAAATTAGCCGTAAAAAACCCGAGCTTCATAAATTTTGCCCCCTTTTTTCGCTAAAATCTAAATTTCCCATTTAATATGCTTCCACTCTAAATACTCTTCTAACCCTTGGTGGCCGAGTTCTACCCCCAGCCCGCTTTCCTTCCAGCCCGGGTAAGGTGCGTACAGGCTGTCAGGGCTAATATTGTTTATAGCTACCGAACCCCATTCCAGGCGCTCTGCTACTCGGAAAGCTTTTTTCATATCTTGGGTGTAAAGATAGGCTACAAGACCATACCGGACGCTATTAGCTTTTTCGATAGCTTCTTCTATACTTTGAAAAGAATCGATAGCCACAACAGGACCAAAGGGCTCTTCGTTCATAATTTTCATATCAGGCGTTACCTCAGTAATGACTGTGGGTTCAAAGAAAAATCCTTCCTGGAGTCGGGGATCATCTGGTTTTTTACCCCCCCAAAGAACTTTCCCTCCTTTAACTTGAGCATCCTCTATAAAATCTTTAATTCTCTCTATTCCCGCTTGATTAACTAAAGGACCCAGGTCGGGAGCTGGCTCTTCAAAAGCTCCACCCAAGCGCAATTTTTGAGTAGCTTCTACAAAGGCTTTTATATAACTATCTTTTATTTTCCCCTCCACCAATATCCGATTTACCGAGTTACAAATCTGTCCGGCGTTGCGAAAGGCTCTTTTCAGTCCATCTTTCACTGCTTTTTCAAAGTTAGCATCAGCAAAGACAATGAACGGAGAATGCCCGCCTAACTCTAGAATTAATTTCTTTACCGTTGGAGCTGAAGCTTTAATAAATTCTTTTCCTGTTTCAGTAGAACCAGTAAGAGCTACCAGCCGTATTCGAGGGTCAGAAAAAATCTTCTGGCTGATGAGAGTATTGTCTCCGATTATTACATTGAGTGCTCCTTCCGGTAAGCTCGCTTCATTAATTGCTTTTACAAATTCAATAGTGGAAAGTGGGGTTTCCCGAGAAGGTTTGACTATCACTGTACAGCCAGCTGCTAAAGCTGGAGCTACTTTCCAGGAAATCAAGCTCACTGGATAATTCCAGGCTGCTACCGCAAATACTACTCCTACTGGCTGGCGGATAGCCAGGCTTTGGAGATGAGAAGCACTATTAGGGGGAATTTCTCCTACAATATTCATTGCCAAACTACCATAATATTCTAAGCAATCAGCTGCTCCCAGAACTTCTTTTTCAGCATCCGGGAAAGCCTTACCTTGTTCCTGAGCCAGGAGACGACCAATATCTTTAGCTATTTCTCGAACTTTATCTGCTGCCCGGAATAAAATATGCGCTCGCTCTGAAGCCAATTTTTGAGACCAGCTCTGGAAAGCTTGATAAGCGCCCTCGATAGCTTCCTCTATTTGATTAGCAGTCACTTTTGAGACAGTAGCAAAAACCTTGCCGTTTGATGGGTCAGTTACTTTTATCTCTCCTTCTCCTTCTTGTTCAATCCCATTTATAAACGATGAGTAATGAAGCACCATCAATTCTCCTTTCCATATTGAGAAAAAATATCTTGTAGAGAGTCATGAAAATTTTTGAACTGCTGATATTCCTTTCGATAAGCTCTCAGGCGATCGGGTTCAGGCAAAAACTTTTTTCTTACCTTTATCCATTCTTTCGCCAATTGACTTACCGGTCGTTTAAGGGCTGAAGAAAAGGAAAGCATGGCTGCTCCCATAATGCCTCCTTCTGTTTCCTCAAGCGCCCAGATCTCTTTTTCATATATATCAGCTTTAATCTGGCACCACAAATTACTTTTAGCTCCTCCTCCAATAGCTGTGAGGTGGGAAATTTTTTCTTGCCGGAGCTTTTCAATTTCTTCCAGACTCATCTTAAGATCAAAAGAAACTCCTTCCATTACTGCCCGGGCAAAATGTTTTCTTTGATGATGGGGTAAAATTCCCAGAAACACCCCTCGAGCATGAGGAGAGCCCATAAGTCGCTCTCCTAAAAGATAGGGAAAGAATAAAAGCCCAGCAGAGTCTATTGTTTGAGCTTCTTTGTCAATTTCAGAATAAGAAACTGTTTTTCCTTCATCTTGATAAAAAGCATCCCTGAACCACCTCAGGCTTCCTCCACCACTATCTAAAATGCCAAAGCTAATCCAGCCATCAACACCATGATGAAGGTTCATAAGTTTAGGAGAAATTAAAGGGTAAGAAGAGAAAATTGATACATCAGCAGCAGTTCCTGCTACGTCACAAGATTTACCTTCTTCCACCATCCCTCCCCCCAGAAGCAGGCAAAGCATATCTCCTGCTCCGCAGATAACTGGAATTCCGGAAGGAATATCCAGAAAATGAGCCACTTCTTCTTGTACCTGACCCACAACCTGGACGGAGGGAATTATAGGAGGAAGTTTCTCTTGATCCAGGTCAAAAAGAGATAGAAGTTCATCGCTCCAGTCCTTTTCTTTCCAGGAAAAAAGAAAACTGCCGGAGGCCTCAGAAAAATCAGTAAAATAACTGCCAGTTAATTTGAAGTTTAAATAATCTTTAGCAGTTAGAAAAACTGAGGTTTGGTTATAGACTTCAGGAATATACTCTTTAATCCATTTCATCTTGGGGCCGGTCCAATTAGGAATGATAAGGTTAGCAGCTTTATTTAATTGCTCTTGAAGAGGTATCTCCTGGGATACCTCTTCACATATTTTTTGAGACCTTTTATCACACCAGATGGGCACTTGTTTTAATAAAACCCTTCCCTTATTGTCCACAGGAACCACTGCATGCATTTGAGCAGTTACTCCCACAGCTACTATCTCCATCCGGGTATCTTTTAAATTTAAACTCCTCACGCACTGGCTTGATAACTCCCACCATTCTTCGGGACTTTGTTCTGCCCAACCAGGATGAGGAGAGAAAAAAGAAGGCGACCTTCCCTCAATTTGCCTCACTTTTCCCTTCTCATCCACTAAGGCAGCCCGGACGCTCTCTGTTCCGATGTCTATTACTAAAACCCCCCTATCTTTGCTCACCATAGACTACTTTTCCTTTTCTACAGTTATCCAGATGTAGGAAAGAGGAAGAGGAGAGGAATTTATAGTTCTATGGAACTTACCAAATGGAATGTACACTACATCATCCTTCTGTATCTCAAACTCTTCTTCATCAATAATCATAATGCCCTCGCCCTCAGTTATAAAATAAACTTCTTCTTTGGGAGAATGACTATGACCTTTGGTGTTACAACCCGGGTAAATGACTGTAAAACCTACATCAATTCTCCCCGATTCAGTGTTATCTTTAGTGAGGAGCATAAGAGTATCTCTTAATACCTTGCTATCCGAGCCTTTGAGTAATTCAGCAAATGCACTTGGACCTTCTTCGGGGACGGCATCCAGCAAATTTTTTTTATAATATCTCAATTAAAAACCTCCCTTCCTCAGTGGGGACGACCTTCCAAATAAACTTTATATTCATATTTATCCGCTCTTATCACTGAAATTACTACTTCAAAAGGGGTTTCATCTTCCAGATAAGTAGTTCTTACCGTGTGAAAAAGGGGGATTCTTTGTGGTATCTGTAAAAGGTCTGATTCTAAGGGTCCACTCAGGTAAGCCTCTATAGTTTCCACCGCTCGGTGTAGTTGCAATCCATATTCTCTTTCTAATAACTGATACAGACCCTCCTGGCGCAAAATTTCTTTTTTAAATTCCAGACCCGGAATTACCCGAGCCAAAAGATAGTTACTCATAAAAGCTATGGGTATATTGTTAGCTATCCTGGTTCGCTGCACCAGATATACTTTTTCGTCACTTTCCAGGTTCAGAAGAGAGGCAATCTTAGGAGGAGCAGTAATCAACTCCACAGTTAAACTACCGGTCGTAACCTCAATACCTTTTTCCTTAAGAGTCTCAGTGAAGGAACTGATATAGTTCAAATTCTGGGTAGTCTTGGGTTCTTGGACCATAGTCCCCTTTCCTCTTCTACGAGAAACAAGCCCTTCTTTTTCTAACTCTCCCAGTGCGTTTCTAATGGTGGTACGGCTAGCTCCAAATCGTTCTCCTAACTCTATCTCAGAAGGAAGCAAATCTCCGACCTTATAAGTTCCGTTTTCTATTTCTTCTTTTAAAGATTTGTAAATCTTAAAATAAAAGGAAGTTTCTTCTTTATCAACTTGTTTATCCATCTTTGTTCCCCTATCCTTTTTATTAATCATTACTTTTAAGTTTAAAAGTAATTACTTATTTTGTCAATAGACAAACGGTTGAAATTCGCACAAAACTGGTACTAATTAAAGCTTTTATTTTAAAAAGACAGTTAATGTTGACTAATTTTATCTTGAACTTGTAGTATCTTTTAACTTGAAAAAACAAAATTATGTTAATACTTAAATCTGGGTTTTACTGGTAAAATAATAGAGACTAACTTTGAGGAGGTAGATAAAATGCAACTTAAAAGTCGCCAGGAAGTCACTCAGTTTTTAGAAGATAGTAAAATCATTGCTATCATCAGAGCTCAAGAAGCACAATCACTTACCGAAGCTGTAACTGCACTCCGAGAAGGAGGGATAAACTGCATTGAAGTGACAATGACTACCCCGGGAGCACTAAAACTCTTAGAAGAAGTAAGTGGCAAAGTAGAAGGAGTGCTCTTTGGGGCTGGAACAGTGCTGGACCCAGAAACGGCAAGATTGTGTATTTTAAGTGGTGCTCAATTTTTAGTTACTCCTTCTCTCAACTTTTCCGTGATGGAAATGGCCCATCGCTACGATATCCCCATAATCCCAGGAGCTTTAACTCCTACTGAAATTCTTAGCGCCTGGGAAAAAGGTGCCGATGTGGTTAAAGTGTTTCCAGCTGGAAGTTTAGGCCCAAGTTATATTAAGGAATTAAAAGGGCCTTTCCCTCAAATTAAACTCTGTCCCACCGGAGGAGTTAACTTGGATAATCTTTCCACTTTCTTAAAAGCAGGGGCCAGTTGTGCGGGGGTGGGAGGAGCATTGGTGAAAAATGAATTCATTCGAGAAAAAAAGTGGGAAGAATTGAAAAAACTGGCCAAGCAATTTAAAGAAGCAACTCAAAATGGCTAATCAGCCCACAGACCAACTTTTGCTTGACGAGCTTCTCTTTCCAGTTGCAAGAAGCGTTCAGCATATTTCACATTAGGAGGAAAGGTGGCCACTCGGGCATAACCGTTGGCCACCAACCATTCATTAACCATTAGATCATCCACATAAACGTAGGCTAAAATTCGCCCATAACGGTCTCGCTCTTCCACATCCAATTCCAGCCGTACTCTTTTTCCTTCTACCAGCCGACGATTAGCCTCATAAGCTTCCCGAGCATAGTATTCTACCTCTTTTTGAGGATGGTGAAGTTCGGGAGTGTCTACTCCAATATAGCGTACTTTTTCTCCGTTAGCCAACTCTATAGTATCTCCATCTATAACTCTTGTTACAAGGTAAGTACCTTCTTTTTCACTTTGGAAATAAAAAAAGAGAAAAAGGATAATTACTAAAAAGTATATCCACTTATTTGGAGAAGAGCTAAAATTGCGCCGCTTTCTCCTCATACTACTCGATATAAGGGCTCTTCTCCCTGTAAAACTCGAATGACGTTCAAAGCCGCAATCCTTCCCATTTTTATATTGGCTTCTTTAGTATGAGCAGAAACATGAGGAGTGACAATAACATTGGGAAGAGATAAAAGAGGACTCTCAAAAGGAGGCTCACAACTCAAAACATCTAAAGCCGCTCCCTTAATCCTTTTCTCTTGCAAAAATCGGTAAAGGGCTTCTTCATCTATCAATTCTCCCCGAGCAGTATTAATGAGAAAAGCTTCCTCTTTCATCAAGGATAACAACTTCTCTCCCACCATTTTTTCCGTATCTTTGGTTAAGGGAGCATGAAGGCTAATAAAGTCTGCCCTTTTAAATAAATCTTCAAGAGAAACGGAAGCAAATTCTTTATCTTCCACTAAGGGGTCATAATAAATCACTTTCATTCCAAACCCCTGGCCTCTTTTTCCTACTTCTTTGCCGATACGCCCCCAACCCACTATACCCAAAACTTTATCTTCTAACTCCACCCCCAGAAAAGGAGAACTCCAGACTTTATTTTTCACCTGCTCTAAAAGGGTGGGTAATCCTCGCGCCGAAGCCAGAATTAAAAGAAGAGCCATATCCGCTACCGATTGGGAGTTAGTACCAGGAGCATTGGCTACCACTACTTTGTGTCTTTTGGCTGATTCTAAATCGATATTATCCACTCCCACGCCATGTTTAGAAACCACCCGGAGGTTAGAACAGCGAGAAAAAACCACTTCCCCTATCCGGTCCACTCCTACAATCACTGCTTCTGCTTCTCCAATGAGTTCTGCTACTTTTTCCTCTTTCTCCGGATCGATATTTTTCTTAAACACCACCTCCAAGCCAGCTTTATTCAATAGCTCCCGAGGCTCATCTGACCCTTGAGAAAAAGAACGGGCTAGTACCACTACTTGACTCATTTTTCTTCCTCCCTGAAGTTAACCTGCACCGGACCTCTACCCTCTCCCGCTTCAAAGTATTCCCGGCGAGAAAATCCCAAGCTTCGAGCAAAGATATTAGCAGGGAATTTTTCTATCATAGTATTATATTTATAAACTGTATCATTATAAAATTGACGAGCATAAGCAATTTTATCTTCGGTCTCCGAAAGTTCCTTTTGCAAACTCTGGAAATTCTCATTGGCCTGTAAAGTAGGATAGGCTTCTACCACAGCAAATAATTGCCGCAAAGCCCGAGTTATACCTTCTTCCGCTTCTCCTCGCTCTTGCGGAGTTTGAGCTCCCATAGCCATTTGCCGAGCTCGAGTAACATTTTCTAACACTTCCTTCTCATGAGAAGCATATCCTTTGACTGTTTCCACCAGGTTCGGGATGAGGTCATAGCGCCGGCGAAGCTGCACCTCTATCTGCGACCAGCTGTTATCCACCCGATTTTTGTACACCACTAAACGATTGTAAAGAACAATGAGATAAATTACCAAAACTACTACTATTAGTAAAATTATCCAGACCATCTAATTCCTCCTTTCAACCTGCTCGGGAGCTTCCACCTCCACCGCCTCCTCCTCCACCATGAGAAAATCCTCCTCCCACAGAAGTGGAGGTAGAAACTGCCTGGCGTAAGTGAGCTAAATTTTCCATCCGGTTAGAAAAATTATCTAATTGAGACAAACCATCGAGAGAAGCTAAGGTAAAAGTCCCACCTACCGGATGATACCAGGTAGGAACTACTAAAGCCTCTCCTCTCTCCTGGGCGTAGAGCTTTAGGTTTTTCAAAAGTTCTTCTGCTACTCCCAATACCACGGCATACACGAGATAGCGGTCCCAAATATGAAGTAAAAGAGGTGGAGCTTCCTTCATCAAAGAAAAATCAGAAATAAACCTCCGGAAGGCTTGCCAACGCTTGAACTCCAGTGCCCCCTCCTTACTCCACCGACTAAGAGATTTTAGAGATAAAAAAGCGAAGAACAAAGCCAAAGGGATAAAAGGTATAACCAAAAAAGCTCCCCAAAAGCTATTTCCTGAAGTTAAAGCCAAAAAGACATAAAATATTGCTATTCCACTATAAATCATTCCCAGAGTAAAAAACTGCGTTTTCTTAATCTCAGAAAGGGGATCTAAAAGAGGGAAAAAGTGCTCCTCCCAAAAGCTCCGGGCTTTTTCTCCCCATTGTTCTATAAAAGACGAAAACTTACTTTTATCTCCTCTAAATTCGCTACCCCACTCTTCAATATCCAGAGTAGAAACACTCTTTCCCTCTTTAGAAATACGATGAAGAAGCTCCAAAACTTCTTGTTCTAAAGGTAAAAGGGCGTCATTTTTATTTTCAGATATTCCTCTCTCGGTAAAAGTAAAATTCAAATAATTTTTTTTGCCTATAAACTTCTTTTCCTCTTTTTCTTCTACTTTCAGATATCCCCGACGGGCTAAATCTAAAATAGTAGCCAAAAAAGCTCTACTCATCACTTGAGGAGAAGCTTCCTGTTGACTTAGTATACTTCCTAAAAGAGAAGGAGAAACATCTCGAGGAGGTTCTTGCTCATATTCCCTTTCATAGCCAATTTTGGGCTCCTTGCCATAGCGAAAATAGTAATAAAAGAAAAGAATGATATAGAGAATACCTCCCCCAACTAAAAGGAAAGAGAAAAAGATTGTCCAGCGGGAAACCTGAGGCCCTTCGTTGATGAGCCGCTCTTCTTCTTGAAGAATTTCTTCATATCTATTATCATCTAAAGGAGAAAGGAGGGGGAAGATTTGAGGCTCAAGGAGTAAGCGAGCCTCTACAAAAGTATCAGAAGGAATGGAAGAGAGATAAAAATCAACCCTTTTATAATCGGGAGAGAAAACTATTTCTCCCGGCTCTACTTCAGCATGAACAAAAAGTTTTAAAAGCTCAGGACTCGCTTGAGGAAGGGTAAAAGAAACCCGCAAATCTTCCACTTCCGCATGTTCATCTTCTAAAACTTTCCAGTAAAATTCTGCCACATCCCGATAGCGCTTCACTACCTGGCGCAAAGTGTATTTTATTCTAAAACCTTTAATTTCATCTTCTGCCTGATAGAACCACTTAAGAGATTTACTATGTGCTTCTTCTTCTACTTGAAAAGGAAGCGGCTCTCCAGTTTCTATGCTCCACACTCCTGAAAAATCGATATCTTTTACCCCTCGCAAGAGAATGGTAAGCTGAGCCCAGGAAAAACTACCCGAAAAAGAAAAATAACGCTCTTCTTCCACCTCTACATCTCCATTTTCTTGGAGAACAAAACTTTGATTAATAGAGGGATGAAAATAAGATTTAGAAAAAGCGAAAGAGGGTAAAAGAAAAAGAACGAGAATGAAGATCCAAAAGGATAGGACGAACTTCTTCATCTTTCCTCCCTCATATAGTAAACTTTCGCTAATATATCACAGATTAAGGAGAAACAAAATAAGGCTATGTTTTTTCTACAAAAATTTTGGGGAGCCTTCCTCACTCTACCGGGGATATTAGTCACCATACCTTTATTTTTATTCCTATGGGGTTTAATAAAGAAAAAAATCAACTGGTCACTCTTATTTCTGGCATTGTTGAGTTACTTTTTCTCTACCGGGGCAGGGCTTTATCTTCTACCCCGGGAAGCTCCGTCCAGAGATGCAACCGCTACTCCTCAAGCTATAGTAGTCTTGGGAGGAGGACGAGTCTCTTCTTTTCTTCGCACTTACCAGGCTTTTCTCCTGTGGGAAAAAGAGCAGATACCCCTTGTTTTAAGTGGGGGGAAAATAGAACAAGGGAGCAAAAACAGCGAAGCGGAGATTATGAAAGAATTACTTATTAGCTGGAAAGTTGAGGAAGAAGATATATATCTCGAACCTGTATCCCGCACCACCTGGGAAAATGCTCTTTATACCACAGAAATATTGCGAGAAAAAGGATGGCAAACTTTTTATTTAGTAACTTCAGAAATCCACTTAAAAAGAGCTTGCTTTTCTTTTCACCATCTTTATCCTGAAGCCCATATTATTCCAGTGAGCGGCGACCCTATTTATAATTTCAGCGCTTTTTCCTGGATGGATTTCTTGCCCAGTGGAGAAGCTTTTTCTGCCTGGGTAGAGATAATTCATGAATATATAGGTTATCTCTTTTACAGAGTAGTTTACGGTACAGACAGCCTGCGGCGCTAAAAAGATAAAAAACGAAGAGAAAAAAGAAAATATATATATTAAGGACCTGGTTTCCCGAGTATTTTATAACTATGAGTCCTAAAAAGCTGAAAAATAAGCTGTTTTGCGGCAATATTTTTTCCTGCAAGCTCCTTTAATTTACCAAATCTCAGCATCAATTATGGAGAGTCTGGGGATTGATACAAAAACATAGTTATAATTTTCCGGGAAATTAGGGTTATAATAGACTATCAAAATGCTTACCATCCGGAAACTACCAGGGTACCAAGAGGATACCAGAGGGGTATTTACCAGGGTAAAAGAATGGTTGGTAAGTAAAGGAAAAGATTAGGAAGGGGGGAAAGGAAAGTATGACACCAGAAGATAGACTCATGAAAGTAACTATCATAATTGGGATTGCCCTAATTGTACTAACTGCATTAGCAATTTATTTAATATACGGTGCTTACCTTTTTAAAGAAGAGTGGCCATGGATGAGATTCTCTATTATAATGGCAGTATTAACTTGTCTTTGGTCATATGCCTTTTGGTTTGATCGTACCACCATGGACAAAGATATCTCTGATAGGTTATGGTATGTGGTTGTGTTTGTCCCGTTTGATGTTCTTTTAATGTACCCTGGTCATAAAGCACTTGGGCTTTATGTGGATCATCATTTTGAAATATTTATAATTATTATTATGATCATACATGGGTTTGGTTTTTATTTTATACAAAAGGAAATACAAAAGTATCTAAAACAGAAGTATCTAAATAACCGATCTAATAACTATGAAACATGACGCGGTCCGGTGTATCATCGCTATTTTTCCAACGCGGCATCTTCTAAAAAAGAAACAGGCGGCATGAAGCCGTTTGTTTTACGTCCCTATCATTGACCCTTTTTACTTTCTGCCCTATTATGTTGGCATCGTTAACATTGCGACCGACTGGTAGTAGCGAAAAGCGAAATAATATCGGTGGCTGTTTTTCAGTTACTGCCCGAGATAGTGCTTATTTTATTCAATTCAGAAGGCGCCACCTTACAAAATGTGCGGTAAAATTGCCAATATGGCAAAAATACCGCACAAAGAACTACAAGATGTCAGAAATTGCAGAATCTGATATTGAAGAATTACAAGCCAAAATATCAAAAGAAGCTATTACCAGAAATTACCAATGTGGTAAAACGATTCATGAAGAATTACGCGAAGTCGTCCTGGCGGTGGAAAGGCTCCGAGTAGCGAAATCATTTCGTCCTTCAGAAGATGTTAAAGCCATAGATTTTAATTCTAAGGGCATTAGAAGCGTTAGTTGTTTCTTCCATTTCATTATCTGGTTAGAATGTACCCCAGATTTACTGGATATCTCTCGTATGGTCTTATCTCATTCGGTGCTTCTCGTGCTATTTTAGCTTTTAGTGCTGCATCATACTTTTTTCGGATGTCACCCATTTTCTTATCTTTCTCCTTTCCATTTTACAGATTAAATACACCTTATTACTCTGTCCAGTTTTCGGGGTCCATTATAAATACTGAGCATCCTTCAGCAGCCAATAGACTTCGGTATTTCGAAGATGTTTGTTTTCCTTGGCATAGTCAAAGGCGGTTTTGCCCTCTTTGCACCTAATTTTTCCATCGGCTCCGGCTTCTAGCAGTACTTTTATGACCTCAGGGTTTTGGTTAAAACAGGCAGCCTGCATTAGTGGAGTCCAGCCATCTTCATCCCGGGCATTGACCTCGGCACCGGCTTCTAGCAGGACCTTGATGACCTCAGGGTTTTGGTTTGCCCCGGCAGCATGCATCAGTGGAGTCATACCATTTTCATCCCGGGCATTGACATTCGCTCCGGCTTCAATTGCCTTTTTTACCTCTTCGAGGCTTCCGGTTTTCACAAGCTCGGTAAAGTCTTCTTGTCTCAGAGCCAATGAACTACCAATCAAAATGATACAAGCGATAAGACCGACTATTAAGGTCTTTTTCATCCTTTTCTCTCCCCTTCCTGAATGATAACATATACTAAAGCTCGCATTTTCGCACTGTGAAAAAAGACACCGGAGACTCCACAATGAAGGTTGAACAAAACCAATACTTCATCGAGGAGGAATATCCGATGGTTCATACAAATTATACCCCATATCTTTTAAAAAATGCTCCTTGAATTCATGACCCACTTCGTTTTCTAAAAGGTATAAACACACCGCCCACCCAAACAAGAGGGCTTCCTATAGCGTGCAAATTAAAATACAATGGCTATTTTTGCCCGGGGTTTTTTACGTGTATACGTTTCCCCCGGGGTAACCACCATACCCCCGGTAAGAGCTTTCAAGGAGTTAGTCCGCTTTGACTGGCGGCATATTCTGCCTGCTCCGTTGTAAACCCATCGTACTCCAGCTGTCTAATTAACCTATCATACGAAAAAGGAAAAATACTTAAATATGACCTTGCAGCCCTGACGGCTTGTTCATACCAGTCAGCTCCACAATTATCAGCTCCATATTTTGCTTCATCATAAGTAAAGCCATCATGCTCCAGTTGGTCTATTAAGCCATTATACGAAAAAGCCATAAAGCTTAAGTATGACTTTGCTGCTTTAACGGCTTGCTCATACCAGTTAGCACCACAGTTATCTGCTGCATATCTTGCATCTTCCGTAGAAAAGCCATCATATACCAACTGTTTAACTAAACCATCATATGAAAATGCCATAAAGCTTAAATATATCCTTGCAGTCTCAACAGCGTTTCTTTGAGATGGTGTTTCATTAAAAACTGTCGGTTCTGGTGTTGGTGTTGGAGAATGCGTTGGTGTTGGAGTAACTATTGGTTCAGGTGTTGCTCCACATCCTGCCAAGAATATAGCCATTAACAGAATAACAAGGTAGAAATACGCTGTTTTGCCATATTGCTTTAGAAAAACCATTTTTTAAGACCTCCTTTTTTATTTAATTCCCCTTATTCTCCAAGAGTTTTAGAGGAGGACTTTTCTCGTGTTCTCTTTTTAAGTCTCCTTGGTTTAAGCTTAAATAGCGTTTGGTCATAGTTAAGTCAGTGTGTCCCAAAATTCTCCGCAAAGCGAAAAGGTTCATTCCCTCTCTTAAAAAGTATAGCGCAAAAGTATGCCTTAAGTCATAGGGAGTTACTTTATAACCTAACTTTACTGTATTTGGCTAACATTTGAGACCAGGAATTAGGGCAAAGCGGAGAGAAGTTTTTTAACCCACAGGCAAGTTAGATGAGAAAGAGGAAAACGACCTAAAAAGAATTAAAGAAGCTTTTAGGGGAGTAACCCCTACTGTGTAATTTTGGCAAAAATATAAAAATAATACCGAAAATGCTTGATAATGGTTAAACTACTGCTATACTGCTTAATAGGATACCGAAAACGTATAAAATAGGTATTTAGACATAGAAAAACTGGTAAAACTGTAAAAGTTGTTAGGCATTGAGAAACAAGTATTTATTTAAATATTTCCAGGATTGTATAAGGAGGGAAGAAAATGAAAAGGAAAAATTTTTTAATAGTTTTACTTTTGGTGTTAGCTGTTTATTTATCAGGCTGCAGCGGTGGGATAGTAACTCCAAATGCTTATGAAGTAGGTGGAGATTTCTATGTTTGTGAAAATTTACTTAGAGGATTTTACACTGCTATAAGCAATCGAAATTATGCTCAAGCTCTTTCGTATTGTAAACCTGGTGGGTCTTCGTTTGAGTTTGTGAATGACATATGGAATCTTGACCAGCAATATCCGACAACTTATATAACCTGTCAAGTTTATAATGTTTATGATTTTTCTTATATAGGACAATCAAGGATAAGTCTCCATTATGATTTTTCCGATACAGCACATGACATTTATGGAGGAACATATAATACAAATTATCATTACGGAGCCACAGCGTTATTTGAAAAAGTAAATGGAGAATGGAAATTGTTTTAAATTGGAGGACGTTGGATAGTCTTTCTTTCTGAAAAGGTAGCGTGTAAATTAGGAGGTATTTTGAAATGTATTATGGGAAAATGGAAAATAAAAAGAAACACTTCAGAATTCCAGAAGTTTTAACACCAGAGGAGCAAGAGAAGTTTTTAAAAACCTTCAATAAGAAAGCAAAAACAGGAATGAGGAATTATGCAATGTGTAGGTTAATGTTAGACGCTGGCTTACGCTGTGGAGAGGTATTGAATTTAAAAGTTAGTGACGTGGACTTCCAGACTGGCAAAATACACGTTAAGCAAGGAAAAGGAAATAAAGATAGGATAGTGTGGCTCAATGAGGAAGCTTTGGACTTGTTAAGAGAGTGGAGAGAGAGAAAACCAGAGAGCGAACTACTATTCACCACCTTACAAGGAAAACCTATAAACCCTCGCTATGTTAGAGATATGGTGAAGAGGAAAGCCAAACAAGCAGGAATTGATAAAGATGTTCACCCTCACACCTTAAGACACTCTTTCGCTACTGACTTATACCGAGAGAGTAAAAATTTAAGACTTGTTCAAAAAGCCTTAGGACATAGTTCAATATCCACCACTGAAATTTACACTCATATAGTTGATGAAGAGTTAGAGAAGGAAATGAAATTTTTTCGCTCAAAAGAGGTAGCATAAGGATTAGGATATTTTCCTTTGCGTTAAGCGGGTGTGACATACAAAATAACACATATAGTAAGCAAGGCGTTTTCACAATGGTTGAGGAAAGGGAGAATATAAAGAGGTACGGGCAGTAATGAAAAACTTAGAAGAAAAAGGTTTTTCCTGAGGAGAGGAGGCTAAGACAAAAGTTAAAGAGAGAGGTATGACGCAACAAGAACTTGCTTTTAACCAAAGTTTATCTCCATTATAAAAGAAGGAGGGGGATTGTTTTGGTTTTTCTATTAATAATAATTATTATCATTTTACTTTACATTGTTTTCGACAGAGCAATGGATAACCTTAAGAAATTTCGTATGGTTTTATGCCCTTATTGTCGAAACGAACTAAAGCCAACATCAGAACCAAAGGTAATTTACTGTGCACAGAAGAATATATAACGAAGACCAACCATGTCCATCATTCGGTTCATATTGGAGTAAATATGGTAAGTAAAGAGGAGTTACCGTCATACGCAAATTTTGTGTATGATCCGAGAGAAGCGTCCTCCTCTTCTCGAATTCCATCGACGAACTTCACTCCTTGCACCACCTCCCTGGACGGGGAACTCCATCTAACTTTCTCCATCCATCTTGAGCACTGAG
>DAOSVE010000121.1:0-3763 GCA_035593465.1 Candidatus Atribacteria bacterium
TGTTTGTCATTCCTGAGTGGTTCTGGAGGAGACTGCTTTCTCTCATCTGTTGCTACAGAAGCAAAGAGTATTAAAAAAATCAAAAAACATGTTACAATTTAAAGGGGGCGAAAAATGGAAGAAAAAATTTTTGTGATTCAGGAACACTGGGCTTCTCACCATCATTTTGACTTTCGTCTGGAAAAAGACGGGGTCTTAAAAAGCTGGGCTGTTCCTCGCTCCATTCCTTTAAAGGCGGGAGAGAAAAGGTTAGCCATAGAAGTAGAAGACCATAGCTTGGATTATGCTGATTTTGAGGGAGAGATTACCGAAGGTTATGGGAAAGGGAAAGTTGCAATCTGGGATAGGGGATATTACTTTGCCGATAAATGGGAAGAAGATGAGATTTTATTTGAGCTGAAGGGGAATAAAGTTAAGGGGAAATATGCTTTAATTCGCACTAGAAGTGGTAAACTAAATGACAATCACCAATGGTTATTGATTAAAAGAAAGGAGGATGCCAGTTGACCATTCAAGAAGTTTTGGAGCAAGCTCTTAAAATGGAAGAAGATGGCCGTCAGTTTTACTTAGAGGGCTATGAGAGAGTAAGTAGCTCTTTAAGTAAAGAGGTGTTGAAAAGGTTAGCCGATGAGGAATTGGTGCATATCGAGCGCATTAAAGAAGGATATAATAAGGTAACCAAAGGAGAGGCATTTGCCGTAGAGAATTGGGGAGGTATTAGAAAACCCACTCGAGAATATTTTGATAATGTTTTTACTGAAGCTCGAAAGAATATGAATGAGATTATAACCCCCGGCGCTCAAGAGCTGGATGTGATTCAAGCCTCTATGGATCTGGAATCAAAATCCCACCAATTCTATGTAGAAAAAAGTAAAGAAGTGGAGGATGATAAAGTACGAGAGTTTTTAGATTTTTTAGCCTCTGAGGAATATCGTCACTATAATCTTTTATTTAATACCTACGAATATTTGAGCAATCCCACTTCCTGGTATTATCGAGAGGAAAAACCCATTTTTGAAGGAGGTTGAAAACTCCCCGGGAGAGAGAACCTGAAAGTATGAAAATTGTAGCCATTATGGGGAGTCCCAGAGAAGGAGGAAATAGCGATGTGATGTTGAATGCTTTTCTTTCCTCGAGGGACTCTCGCCATCACTTAGAATGGATAGTCCCTTCCCGGCTTAACCTGGGATTTTGCCGGGGATGCCGGTTTTGCGAGGCCATGGGAAGATGCATTTTAAGAGATGATATGGATGGGGTGGGGAATAAATTACTTGAGGCTGATAAGGTAGTTTTAAGCTCTCCGGTTTTCTTTTATGGATTTCCTGCCTCTCTGAAAGCGCTAATAGATAGAACCCAGGTTTTCTGGTCTAGGAAATATAAAATGGGAGAGAAATTTAAGTATAAAGAAGGTTTTCTCCTAGCGGTAGGAGCCACCAGGGGAGAAAAACTTTTTGAGGGAATAGTTTTGACCACCAGATATTTTTTCGATGCCTGGGGATGTGAATATAAAGGAGGCCTCTTCTTCCGGGGTTTTGACCAGAAAGGAGCTATCGGAGAATGTCAGAAGTGCCTGGAAGAGATTAAGGAAGCGGGAAAAAGCTTTTTGAGGTCTGAAGATGTGACAGCCCCTACCGAACCGTCCTGACAAACACCGGCAGCTTACGGTGTAAGAAAAAGACATAGTGGACCATTGGCAATCTACCGGGGGTTATTGCAAGCACCAAGAGAGACATTCTTTTGGTAATTTTTCTTATACTTTTACGTTTTTCTTTCAATTTTCCTGAGGATGATAGAAAGTTGGCCTCCGCTAAGGAAAATTTTCTTCCTCAATAGTATAAATATTTCCTGAAACAGAAAATCGAGAGTAGAAAAATTTTAAAGTCTTAAGCTACCTTACATCGAGCAAATTGCCGGGAGGAGTTCGATTTTCTACTCCCTCCCGGCAAAATCAACTTCTCTTCTATTTATTCAATAAATTCTCCACCTTTTCCTGTAAGTTTATACTTCCCTTCTTCCTCTGCCACCAAATCCGCTTGAACCATATCTCGAAGCCCACTTCTTACTCGGAATAGAGGTAAGCCGCTGATTTTAGCTACCTCCTCAGGAGATGTTGCCCCAGATTTTAGGGCACTAAGTATTTTCTTTCCCGATTCAGTGGGTTTACCTTCCGGCGTTACACAGGCCATAAAAATTCTCCTTTCTCAGACGCTTTTCTTACACAGATACCAATCTACACATTCATATCCCTCTTTCAACCGCTCTTCTGCCCCTTCTACGGTGGTGGGAGCAGGAACTATTACTTTTTCTCCCGGTTGCCAGTTAGCCGGAGTAGCCACACCGTATTTATCGGTGGTTTGCAAAGCATCAATTATTCTCAATATTTCACTGATATTTCTACCAGTAGTTAAAGGGTAATAAAGAATAGCGCGAATAACTTGGTTAGGGTCAATGATAAACACGCACCGAATAGTTTCGGTTTTACTTTCTCCAGGGTGAATCATGCCGTATTTGACAGATACTTCCTTACTAAGGTCGGCAATAATGGGGAAAGGAACTTTAACTCCGGTTTTCTCCTGAATGTTACGAGCCCAGGCAATGTGAGAGGACACACTATCCACGCTGAGCCCCAAGAGTTCTACCCCTCTTTTTTGAAATTCAGGGTAAGCCTGACTGAAAGCAATAAACTCGGTAGTACATACCGGAGTGAAGTCGGCGGGGTGAGAAAATAACACCAACCAGCTCCCCTTAAAATCTTCCAGCCTCAAAGTCCCATGAGTAGTAACAGCTTCAAAAGAGGGAGCTACCTCTCCCACTCGGGGGAAACTGACAACTTCTTCTCGTAATTCTTCCATCACTCATACCTCCTTTTTATTTTTATCTCCCCGGGGGGGGAGATAATTGTTTTTTCTCACATTCAGAGCAAAAACCTCGAAACTCTAAAATATGGTGAGTAATATCAAGCCCAGTCTTTTGAGCTGCTTTTTTATCCAGTTCTGCATTTACTGGTATATCTATATCAAAAACTTTTCCACAGCTATCGCAGCGAAAATGGTAATGACTTTCTACTCGAACATCATATCTTGCCTCTGTTCCTTCCGTATCAATTTTAAATATCTCTCCTCTTTCAGCAAGTAACTTCAAATTACGGTATACCGTACCTTTACTGATATGAGGAATCTCCTGCCGTGCCTTCTGATAAATTTCATCGGCAGTGGGATGAGATTTAGTATTTTTTAGAATTTCTAAAATAGTCTCTCTCTGTTTAGTTTTTTTAGTCTTATTTACTCCATCCATTGTAATAATAGTTCTCATTACTATTTTCACAAATTATAAATGACCTTTAATCTTTTGTCAAATTATAGTGAGGCTGGATAGCATCAACTCATTGTAGGAGTATTTTTATTTTTCCTTCTGTTATTAGCTTTTTAGACTCTCTCCAAACACAAACAGGAACAATTCAAGACTTACAAAGGTGGACAACTTCTAATACTCTGTAAAAGAGACTATCTTCCAAACAGTCTAAAATATAGCCGACACTATCGTTGGAGGTTATCAAATTACTTTTTGCCCTCTGTTAGATTATAATATATACAAAGAAATAATAACAGAGAGAAATGAAATATGGACGAAAAGCGAGCGTTGAAAATAAATCTGGATGACCTTTGCTTGGCAATGGAGAATAGCTCCTACGAGTGTGATTATTACCTGGACCTGGAAACAGGAGAGATAATATTTATTTCTGATTATATGGATGATGCAAACC
>DAOSVE010000122.1:0-3727 GCA_035593465.1 Candidatus Atribacteria bacterium
AGGAGAAGAAGAGAATGTTCCGGTTTCGGTCTCAGAAAAAGAGACGAACTCCTGATACCAATCGGGTAAAAATTCTTCTTTTCTTTATGTTATTTGTTTTTTCCTTTTCCCTGACAGCTGAAGCACAGGAGAGAATAAAAGTAGCTGTTTTACCTCTGGTGGGAAAAGATAAGGAAGATGCCTACTGGGGCTACTTTTTGCGGGATATCATAAAAATGGGTCTGGAAGGAGAAAGTAGCGCAGAGATATGCGATACTTTACTTTCTGATGATATTGTAAGAGAGGCACGGATTTCCTGGTCTGATGTTTTGATGCCTTCTACCGCTAAAATTATAGGGGGAAGGATTGGTTGCTCTTATCTTTTGACCGGTTCTTTTCGTTATCGTGCGATGGCAGGGAAAGAAAGAATCTTAGTGAGTGCTCGTCTTTATCATGTGGAAAGCGATGATTATTTAGATATACCCAGCGAAATATTTGACCTCGATAACCTGCAGGGTCTCGTTGAGTATGTGGTGGGAGAGTCTTTGTCTTTTATGGGTCTGGATTATAAGGCGCCGGTTTATCTTCCACCTCTTGTGATAGATAACCTTTTACCTCTTTATCGGGGAGTGCAAAAGATGGAGGAGGCGCTTGCTACTTACGGAGAGGCACAATATCCAGATAAGCCTCTGTGGAAAGAAGCTTTTTCCTTGGCAGAAGAAACCATAGAGAAAGAGCCTCAATATTTAGATGCTTATAGTTATCTTGCTTATATGTATAGAAAAACGAACTGGTGGGCTAAGGAGATAGAAACCTGGGATTTATATTTGCAGAAGCTACAGGAGAGAGGAGAAAAGATTGACAGCCGGCAAATTTCTCAAACCTATCTTCGCCTGGCTTATTCTTATTTTTATCAGAAGAATTTGAATTTAGCTCGAGAGAGTTTGCAAAAAGCGGTGGAGGTCAGTCCTCAATGGGCTGAGCCTTATTTGCTATGGGCGAGAATCGAATATGAAGATGGTAATATGGAGGAAGCAGAAAAACTTTATTCTAAAGCTTTTGAATTAGATCCCTCTCTTAAAGAGGCTGAGTATTTTGCTCAAATGGCAGAGAAAGCCCAGATTTATGGCAAATCAGCTTATGAAGCCTATGTAGCTGGTTATCAATCTTTTGCTGCTGGAAATCTGGAAAGGGCAGAACAATATTTGCGAGAAGCTACTCGTCTGAACCCGGAAATGAAAGAAGCTTACTACTGGCTGGGAAGAACTCTCTATGATGCAGGAAAATTGAAAGAGGCAGAAAAGGCCTGGGAGAAAGTTTTAGAAATTGATCCCTTTCATAGCCAGGCTCGCCGGTTTTTAGACAAGACGCAGCAGGAGGTAAAATATGGTAGAGAAGCGCTAGATTATTTTCGCCAGGGTTATGACCTCTATGAAGAAGGTCGTTATGAAGAGGCAGCGAATCTATTCCGCCAGGCATTAAGAGTCAATCCTACCTTTCCTGATGCTCATGACTATTTGGCTCGCTGTTATTATCGCCTGGGAAAAACTGAAGAATATGTTAGAGAAAGAGAGGAAAGCGCTGAACTTTTAGAAGACTCGAAGGATAAGGCCTGGCAATATTATCAAATGGGTTATGAGCTATTCTCTTGGGGGGAGAAAGAAAAAGCTATTCAAACATTAGAAAAAGCAGTAAAAGAAAATGCTTCTTTAGCCGATGCTCATCTTTTACTGGGAGAACTCTATGGAGAGAAAGGAAATTGGACTAAATCTAAGGAGCATTATACTCAGGCTCTTGAAGGCTTAGAAGGAGAAAGTCGGGGTTTAGCTCTGTGGGGAGCGGCAGTAGCCAGTTTCCAATCAGGAGAGTGGGCAGATGCCCTGCCTTTGCTTAATGAGCTGGTAGTTAATTATCCTTATGGTGAATTTATAGAAGAAGCGGAAGTGGTGAGGATGGAAGTTCTGGTAAGAGAAGGAAATTACCAGGAAGCTCAACGTAGCTTCCAGCAATTTCTGGTTCGCTTTCCCGACAGTTCTTTTTTAGAGCGAGCCCGGTTCTGGTATGCTTCGAGTTTTTATCAGGCTAAAGACTGGGAAAATGCTCAGAAATTACTGGAAGAATTCCTACGTCTTTATCCGGAAAGTTCCTATCGTTCTTCTATCATAGAAATGTTAGGTTATACTTATCGAAATATGGGTAAAGAAACAGAAGCTCAAAAATACTTTGCCCAGTTAGAGGGAGAAGAGGGAGCTTTTCTAACTGCTGATGCTTATTATCGAGAAAAAGATTGGGGAAAAGCCATTTCTTCCTTGGAGGACTACCTTTCTCATTACCCTCAAGGTAAATTTTCTTTGGAAGCTCGATTTAAATTAGCTTCTTCTTACCTGGAAATGGGTAACCCTCTTAAAGCTCAAGAGCTCATAAAAGGATGGGAAAATAAACTGCAGGAGCAATTTAAGAAAGATTTTCTGCCTTTCAGCATTAAGTTACATGCTCAAAGAGAAGAATGGAGCGAAGTTAAAGAAGAAATTTTACGTCTAGAGAAAGAAACCGGTCAGCTGGAAGAGGAATATTCTTTGCTTTTAGCCTTGGCTTACAGTAATTTAGGAGAAGAAGAGGAAGCTAAAAATGTTCTCCTTAAAGCAGGTAAAAACCCCGAAGAGATACTAGTAAGCCCTGAGAAAGAGGAAATACAAGAAATATTAGACTTGATGGAAAGAGGAGATTACCAGTCGGCTCTCTCGCGCCTCGAAGCTATTAAAGGAGAGGAGAATCCTCTTATCGGTGAATCGACCATCGACTTTTTGGAGGGAAAGTGTTATTACCAGCTGGGAGATTTCTCCCGGGCTTTTAACTTGCTCTCCCGGGCTCTCGGGTCTCCTGATGAGAGTTTTAAAGAAGAAGCTCTCTTTTACCTTTTTAATTCTGCTTATCGTCTGGAGAAATGGGATAAGGTGATAGAAGTTTACTCTCAAATGCAAAATAAAGATGACTCTTCAGTTCGTTTTCGAGCGGCTTTAGCTCATTATTATTCAGGTAACTATGAAGAGAGTATTCCTATTTTGAGGACTTTGCAGAATGATATAAACTTTTCCTCTTCCGCAGCTTCGCTTTTGATAGAAGAGCTGTTTATACTTAAAAATTATACTGAATGTGTTAAGGAAGCAGAGAACTTTTTGACTGTTTTCCCTCAGGATTCCCAGAGAGAAAGAGTCCTTTATCTTGCCTCCTGGGCCCTTTATTATTCCGGTGACATAGAAAAAGTTAAAGAATTTATAAAATCTTACCAGACAGAATTTCCGGAGGGAAAATATGGAGAGGAACTTGTTTCCCTTCTGGCCGATATTTATTTATCTCAAGGCAAGACAGATGAAGCGATAATAATTTTACAAGACATAGAGGAAAGTAGTGACTCTCATCGGAAACTTTATACCTGGTATAGATTAGCTAATGCGTATTTAGGAAAGGAAGATTTTGCCCAAGCTCTTCCTTATTTCGAACGTTTGTTTCAAGCAGGACAAAGTGAGTATCAGACTGCAGCTGGCTACTGGTGGGGAGTTTGTTTAGAGTATCTGGATAGGTTAGAAGAAGCAAAAGAAGTTTATCAAGCGGTTATTGAAACCGGGAAAGAAGACCAGTGGGTGTCTAAAGCTCAGGAAAGATGGGACGTGTTAACCAGATGAAAGGAGAGATGGAGGTTCTCTAACTATGCAAATTTTTTCTCTGATAATTAAAGGTGGATACGTTA
>DAOSVE010000010.1:0-30233 GCA_035593465.1 Candidatus Atribacteria bacterium
AGTGATAGGAAGATTACTTCTTTCTATAGTCAATTTATAGTATCCCGCAAAACTGATTAAAAACTTTAGGAAGTAAATTATATCGAAAGTCAAAAACTCAAGGTCGCTACGCTGGGGTGTTTTCTCCAGCGTAATTATCAAGATTTTTTCTTATCTAATTTGCTTTAAGTATTACGCCGTAGGCTGTCTACTTTTTGGGGGTTATAATGGGGACAAGCTCTCTTATAGCCTTCACCTTCACCCTCACCCTAACCCTCTCCCTTCGAGGGCGAGGGAAGGAATATGTGGGGTTCTTCCATTGAAGGCGAGGGAAGAAAAAGAAAGGGGATTCATAAGGGGGAATTCTTTCCCCCTTATAGTTTACTATTAGGTATCAGATAAGGCTCTCAATAACGGTTAATTATAACTGATTTTACAGTTAACTATAAATAAAAAAGCCTTTTCTCTATTTAAGAATGGGAAAGAATATGTTAAACTCATATAGAAAATAATTTTTGATGAAATAGGGGGATGTTTTCTGATGGCTAGGGACATGAATTGTTTTTTTGGGATCGGGAATTTAACTCGGGAACCCGATTTGCGTTATACCCCCCAGGGAACACCAGTTTGTCGATTCAGTATCGCTATGAATCGTAGTTATTCAGGTAAACAGGGGATGGTGAAAGAAGTTACCTATGTCACTGTGGCTGCCTGGTCTAAACTGGCAGAGATTTGTGCTCGTTATCTCCACAAAGGCAGTCGGGTGGCGGTGATGGGGGAGCTGCGTTCTAATTCCTGGGAAGACCGCAATGGCAGTCGTCGTGTCTCCTATGAAATTAGAGCAGATAACATCCAGTTTTTGAGCCCCCCGAAAGGAGTAACGCAAGAAGAAGTAGAAGAGTTTACCGGATTGGGAGCAAAATTGGAAATGGAGGAGGCCGAACCGTTTGTCTATGAAAGCGGAGAAAACCCACTGGGAGAGCTGGAAGATATCCCCCTGGAGAAAGACGACGGGGGAGAAATTGCCCCTTTTTAGGAGAAAAGTTTTTGTTCTTTTTTTGTTCTTTTTTCTTCTCCCCCTTTTTGCTCTGGAAGCACAGGTTAAGATAGACTGGGGAGAAGAGTCTTTTTACTCTCAGGCAGAAGTGAGAGTTCGCCAGGGTAAAACTTATGTAAATGTAGAAGAGCTGTTTCGGGAAATAGGGGGAATTGTTTATTATTCCCCCATTATGAATAAAATAAACTTAGGTTTTAAAGGTACAGCCTGGGTTCTTTCTCTAGATAAGGGAGTGGCGGTACATAATGGAAGAGAAGTTTCCTTAGAAGGGGAAGTTTTTGTAGAAGGCAATGCTCCTTTCGTCTCTTTAGATCTTTTAAGTCAGCTTTTTTCCTTTGTTCCTTCTACTCCCACTACTTTTGCTACCCCGCCTCCGGAGGTAACTTTTTCCCCTCCTCCTGGGGAGGAAAGATATTCTTCTTTTGTCCTTTTAGGAATCCGGTTTTACTCTTATTCGGAGGAGATGAGAACCAGAGTTACCTTTGATTTTCAAGGGGGAATCCCCTCTTATTCTTATCGTATGGACCGCGAGGAGAATAGAATAACTGTTGAGCTTTCAGGTTGTGACTGGCGACAATCTATGTCTCCTATTATAGTGAATGATGGGCGAATAAACCGTATAGAATTAACAAAAACTGCCGAGGGGTTAAGAGTTAATATCTGGTTACAGAATCCAGTACAGGTTAAAGAGGAAAAGAAGCTGCCTGGGGATAATCCTCGAATCTACTTTGACCTGGTTTCTCTGGTGGAGGCTAAAGTGGAAGCATCGCCAGAAGTAAAACCAACTACAACTCCTGTAGCTTCACCTAAAATTCAGCCTACTCCTACCTCTCCGCAAGTAACTCCTGGTCTCTCCTATAATGAAGTTAACACCAAAGTGGTGGTTATAGATCCCGGCCATGGAGGCAACGACCCTGGCTGTGTATACAATGGCTATAAAGAAAAAGATATAGTGTTAGCTATTTCTCAAAGAGTAAAGGTGGCCTTAGAAAGCAAAGGTTATCAGGTTTTTCTGACTCGTTCTCAAGACGTTTATCCTTCTTTGAATGACCGATATCGAGTGGCCAATGAACGGCGGCCTTTCGTTTTCTTAAGCATTCACTGCAATGCTTCTCCTAATCCCCAGGCCACAGGTGTAGAGGTCTTTGTGGGAGGAGTGAAACCCCGAGGAGAAGGAGCAGGAGATGTGGCCAGTCGGGAAAATCAACTATTCCTGGAAGAAGGAAAAACAGAAGATATTAACCGGGTGGGCAATATCTTATCTTCTGCCTATTACCAGAGCAGTCGAGAAGTCAGCGCCGAGCTGGGTAAAATAATGTCGGAAAAAATTTCTTCTACTACGGGACAGAAAAACCGGGGATTGAAAGAAGCACCTCTTGTGGTCCTGGACGGCATGTATTATCCAGCTTGTTTGGTTGAAGTGGGCTTCCTGAGCAACGCTGAAGAAGCCAAAAAGTTAGCCTCTTCTTCTTTTCAGGAAAAAATAGCTCAAGCTATTGCTCAGGCAGTAGACGATTTTAGCCGAAACCCTAAATTCAAGAGCTTTTTAGGAGAATAGAATGAAAAATCAAACTCCCCCTTCTCGAAAGAAATATAAAGAAAAAGAATCTTCCTGGCCAGGTTGGTTTTATATCCTTGTAGGTTTAGCCATTTTCTTTGCCGTTCTTTACTTTGGAGAGTTAATTATAAGATATTTACAACCTCCAGAAATTTCTCCTTCTCCTGGGGTTGTCGTTTCTCCGGAGGAGGAACGGGAAGAGATATTACCTGCTGGGGAAGAAGAGGTGGTCCTTTACTTTTCCAATCCTGATTTTACCGCTTTAGTAGGAGAAAAAAGAAAGATAAAAAAAGATAGTAAATGGATGGAGAGAATAATAGAAGAGCTATTAAAAGGGCCGCGGGATCGCTCTTTGTACAACCCCATACCTCCCTCCACTCGTTTAAATGCTGTGTTTTTAGAAGGAGATATTGCTTATGTAGATTTGAGCGCAGAGATGGCTAAAAACCAATCAGGAGGCACTTCCCAGGAGCTCTTAAGTGTTTATGCCATCATTGATACTTTAACTGCTTTTCCAGAAATAAAGAAAGTTAAAATATTAATCGACGGGGAAGAAATCCCTACTCTGTGTGGTCATATAGATATTTCCCAACCTTTAGAAAGGGATGAAAAATTAATTGCCAAAGTTCAATAATTTCCAAGAATTGGGCGACTTTTATTTTAAAAAGGATAAAGCAACCTGGAAGGGAAGGCCAGATCGCCGTCGGCCTGATGAGTTAAGACCGGTGGAGATACATCTTCATTATCTCCGTTATGCTGAAGGTTCAGTTTTAGTAGAGGCGGGCAACAACCGCATAGTTTGTGCTGCTTCCATAGAAGACAAAGTCCCCCCTTTTTTGCGTAACAGCGGTCAGGGTTGGATTACTGCAGAATACGCTATGCTCCCTCGGGCCACTACCACTCGTAACCTGAGAGAATCGATAAAAGGGCAGGTAGGAGGTAGAACTCACGAAATTCAGAGATTGATAGGTAGAGCCTTACGCTCAGTAGTTGATTTAGAGAAACTGGGAGAGAGAACCATTATGATTGATTGTGATGTTATTCAGGCTGATGGAGGTACAAGAACTTGGTCTATAACCGGCGCTTTTATGGCTTTAGTCGAAGCTCTGTGGAATTATGTAGACCGGGGGGCATTATCTTCTCAAGGTATAGTAAAAGATTATTTAGGAGCCATCAGCGTGGGAGTAGTGGGAGGGGAAGAGCTCTTAGATCTCGCTTTTGAAGAAGATTCTGCTGCTCAAGTGGACATGAATGTAGTGATGACCGGTAGCGGAGAGCTGGTGGAAGTGCAGGGTACAGCAGAAGGAGACCCTTTTTCCCGAGAAACGCTAAATCGTCTTTTAGATTTAGCTCAAAAAGGGGTTGGTGAAATTGTTACTTTGGAGAAAAAGCTTTTAAAAAGAGGTCTACCTTGAGTGGCGAAGTATATTTAGTCACGAGAAATGAGGGGAAACTAAAGGAGGCAAAAGATATCCTCGCCCCTTTTTCCATTTCGGTAAAAAGTATTTATGAAATTTGCGATATAGGAAAAGTAGAAGAAAAAGGGGAAAACTACGCTCATAATGCCCTTCTTAAAGCTCGAGCAGGATTTATAAATACGGGTAAAATCTCTTTAGGAGAAGACTCAGGATTAGAAGTAGACTACCTTCGTGGAGCACCGGGCTTATACTCAGCTCGCTTCGGGGGAGAGAATGTCTCTTCCGGTGATAAAATCTCTCTGCTTTTGAAATCTCTGCAAGGAGTCCCGCAAGAAGAACGTACCGCTCGCTTTGTCTGTGTAGTGGCTCTGGTATGGGAAGGAGGAGAAGAGATATTTCGAGGAGTATGCGAGGGCTACATCGCCGAAGAGCCCCGAGGAAACACAGGATTTGGTTATGACCCCATTTTTATCTTTCCTCCCGAGGTAAAGACTTTTGCCGAGTTAGGTTCTGAATTTAAAAATCGTTACAGCCACCGCTCTCGAGCTTTCCGTCAGTGCGCTGAATTTTTAATTGGAGAAGTTTTCCATTAATTCTTCTAAGCTCTGAATATAGACTTCCTTATCCTGAGGAGTGAAAAGCACAAAGCGAATCTCCTCTATGGTAGTTTGGGGGTGACTCTCACAGTAGTCAATTATAGCCTGCAAGGCTACGCGAGAGGCTTCTTTTATGGGATAACCGTAGGCACCGGTGGATATAGAAGGGAAAGCCACAGAGCGCAGGTTATACTTATCAGCTAATTCGAGACTGGAGATATAGGCACTACGCAGGAGCTCAGCTTCGTTATTTTTTCCTCCCCGGTAAATGGGCCCCACAGCATGAATGACATATGAGGCAGGTAAATTTCCCCCACTAGTTATTACTGCTCGTCCCGTAGGGCAACTTCCTATCTTCCGGCATTCTTCGGCAATCTTCGGGCCTCCTGCTCGGTGAATAGCTCCATCTACCCCTCCCCCTCCTGCCAGGCGAGAATTGGCGGCGTTAACTATGGTATCGGTATCCTCTTTGGTTATGTCTCCCTGCTTGATTATCAAGCGACACTTCCCTATCTGGACTTCCATTTTCCCACCTCTTTTTTCCATTATATCACGAGAAAAGAAGTAGGGTGATATAATGGAAAAAACTGAAAGGGAGGAAAAGAAATGGACAAAGTTACTTTAGTTACCAGAGTTTTTCCCGAGGGAGAAAGAGTGAGCGAAGTGGTTTTGGAATATGATTCCGAAATCGATGGAAGCAATCTCACTCCCGATAGCTATGTGGTGGAGGTAAATGTGGGAGGTAAGACGGTCGAGAGAACTATTAAAAGAGTATACGCCAGCGCCACCCCTGATTTGTTTTTTTCCACCAATCGAGGGAGATTTGTGATTATAGAGTTAGACCCCCAAGAGGCAATGGCTAAAACTTTTATTTTTTCTGCGGAGACTTTTTTATCAGCAAGACCAGAGCTAACCTATACTGTGGCCCAGAAAGTAGCTATTACGACTCTCGAGGGAAAGACCATCGCTCCTTTTACTCTTCAAAACACCGACGAAAAGCACCTCATCGCCGATGACTTTCAAGCTTTTGTATATCAGGATGAGAAACTGAAAGTGGAAGTTCCTTACCGGTTCTTTACCCCCCGGAACACCGATCCAAATAAAAAATATCCTCTAGTCATGTTTCTACACGGAGCAGGAGAAAGGGGAAGAGACAACTTCATCCAGTTGTTAGCCAATAAGGGGGCGGTGGTCTGGGCTCAACCTGGTCATCAGGCTCTGCACCCTTCTTTTGTATTAGCTCCCCAATGCCCCCCGGAGAGTAGCTGGACTGGAGTGCTTTCAGGAGGCGAACCTTTTGAACCCAATCTTGAGCTACTTTCTCTTCCTCATCTGATTGAAGATCTGGTTTCTAAATATAATATAGATAAGAATAGAATATATGTCACCGGATTATCTATGGGAGGGTTTGGAACCTGGGCAATAATAATGGAAAGCCCTCAGCTTTTTGCCGCAGCCCTTCCTATATGCGGGGGAGGGGAGGTAAAAAAGGTAGATAAAATTAAACATATTCCTATCTGGGTCTTTCATGCCGAAGATGACCCCTTGGTTCCGGTCGCTTTTTCTCGAGGTTTGGTGAGGAGTCTGGTGGAAATAGGAGGGAGAGTAAAATACACTGAATTTCTCAAAGGCCATCTGGAATCTCAAGGGTGGAGCGCTCACTCTTCTTGGATTCCCGCTTACGAAGATGAAAATGTGATTAACTGGCTGTTTGAGAAGACGAAGCCCCGGTAGTCTAAAAAATAAGAGAAAGGGAGGATAAAACTATGAAGTTTGGAGCATCGATCTGGCCGTTCAAATGGGAAGCACCGTATGAGGATACGGTAGTTAGAATAGCAAATTTAGGTTTCCAAGCCGTGGAGCTAATTGCTTGGGATAGGGAAGTGCTGGATGAATATTATGCTCCAGGGAAAATAAAAGAATTGAAAGACATAATAATGAGCGAGGGATTGGAATTATCACAATTTGTTTCCAGCCCCAGTCTAATGGCCTCTCCAGTTGAAAGCGAGAGAAGAAAGGCATTAGAGCACTTTAAGAGACTGGTAGAGGTGGGGAAAGAGCTGGGAACAAAAATTGTAAATTCTGTGGCACCTTACCCTTTTAGCATGGATTTTCCCCGAATCACAGAAAGGCCTCTAGTACAAGAACAAATCATAGATATTCCAGGTGATTTAGATTGGTCGAAAAATTGGGAGGATTACATCGAGGTCTTGAGAGAATGTGCATCAATTTGTGAAGATGCAGGGATACAGTATTCACTGGAGCCTCATCCTTACCGATATGTGAGCAATGCGGATTCAATGTTGAGAATCTTAAACCAGGTGAGCTCTCCCGCTATCGGAATAAACTTTGACCCCAGTCACCTATTCCCCTGTGGGGAAATACCCCAGGTAGTCATATACAGATTGGGCAAGAATATCATTCATGCCCACCTTTCTGATAACGACGGATTGACCAACGCTCATTGGAGACCAGGGAAAGGAAAAATGGACTGGAACGGGATTCTCAAGGCGTTTAAAGATGTTGGCTATGATGGAGTGTTATCTCTGGAACTGGAAGATGTGCCCGGGGTTTCCAGGTCAAACAGGTTCGGGGAAGCAGAGAAAATATCTACAGAAATACTGGATGCAGAATACATCAAAGCCAAGGAATATCTAAAAGAGATATGCCAGCACTTAAACATTCCAGTTGAATAAGGATTGCCAAGGAGGAATTAAACTATGGCACAGAAAGTTCTCGTGTATGTGGGCACTTATACCTCTCCCATCAAGTTTGGAACAGGAGAGATATTGGAAGGCAAGGGAGAGGGCATTTATGTATTGGAATTAAATCTTGATACAGGAAAGCTTGAGCCAAAGGAGACTGTTACCGGGGTTTTAAATCCTTCTTATTTGGTGTTGAATGGCCCCAATAGCTGCCTCTATGCTGTAAACGAATTGAAAGAGTTTGAGGGAAAGGTTTCGGGCTCCGTCAGCGGTTTTAGAGTCAGCCAGGATGGTGTACCAGCCTTCATCAATAAACAGGCTACGGGTGGTTCTGACCCCTGTTTTATAGAGGTGAACGCTTCCGGCACTTATCTTTATGTATGCAATTTTATGAGTGGAAGTGTATGCGTTTTTCCCATTGGTGCTGACGGAGCGGTGGAGCCCTATTCTCAGTTCATCCAACATGAAGGTAGCAGCGTTAATCCGGCAAGGCAAAGCGGACCTCACCCTCACTCTTTCCTTTTTTCACCAGATGGTCGGTATGCTTTGATACCCGATTTAGGTTTGGATAAAGTTGTGATTTACCAGGTAGATCGCCAAACCCAGCTACTGAATGAGGCTTCTGTTTCCTATTTTTCAACCTCTCCCGGTGCTGGACCTCGCCATATTACTTTTGACCCGGAGGGGAGGTTTATGTATCTCATAAATGAACTACATTCTACTGTGGTTGCCCTTGAGTATCATCCCGAAAATGGTAGTCTCACCGAGTTGCAAACTGTCTCTTCGCTCCCTCCCGGGGTTGAAGCTGCCCACAATACCGGTGCAGATATTCACATTACGCCTGATGGTGTCTACTTATACGCTTCCAACCGAGGGCATGATAGTCTGGCCTGTTATCGGGTAGACCAGAAATCAGGGTTACTCTCCTACGTTAGCTGTCAGCCTTCAGGAGGCAAGACCCCTCGCAACTTTGCCCTTGACCCCACCGGACGTTATCTATTGTGTGCTAACCAGGACAGCGATAATATTATAGTTTTTGAGATTAACTATCGCACAGGGGAGCTCAGAGAAAAATCGAGAACAACG
This sequence comes from Candidatus Atribacteria bacterium, assembly GCA_035593465.1. Taxonomy (GTDB): domain Bacteria; phylum Atribacterota; class Atribacteria; order Atribacterales; family Caldatribacteriaceae; genus Sordicultor. The sequence goes on from DAOSVE010000010.1 coordinate 8,400, forward strand.
ATTCCCACTCCTGTTTGTGTGAAGCCTTATCTTTTTTGATTTCCTGTCCTATATGATACGAGATGGAATGGTATTATTAGCTTAAAATAGGATAAAGGAGTTTACTCTAATATTAAAAAAGGAGGGGAGAGATGTGAAAAAGTGGGGAAAATTTCTGGGAGGAATGATATTTTTGGGGGTGTTGATGATGGCAGGGCAAAGTGAAGGAGGAGAGAAGATTACCCTTCCCCCACCTTGCCTGAGAAGCGAGGCTAAAGTAGAAGAGGCTCTCTGGCAAAGGCGCTCCGTACGCTCTTTTCTCGATGAGGCGCTATCTTTGGGTGAAGTTTCTCAACTTCTCTTTGCTGCTCAGGGGGTAACAGAGAAAAATCGGGGCTTTCGTACTGCACCATCAGCAGGGGCACTTTATCCTCTGGTGGTTTATGCGGTAGTGGGGAAAGTAGAAGAACTAAGCCCCGGGGTTTATCGTTATTATCCTCAAGAACATGCTCTAGAGAAAATGCTGGAAGGAGATAAAAGAGAAGAGCTTCACCGCGCTGCTCTTTCTCAGGGAGCTATCCGGGAAGCTCCAATATCTTTAGTTTTTACCGCAATTTATGAGAAAACCACTGTAAAGTATGGAGAGCGAGGGATTCGCTATGTCCACATGGAGGCAGGACACGCAGCACAAAATGTCTACCTCCAGACTGAAGCGCTGGAATTAGGAACGGTAGCTATCGGTGCTTTTCATGATGAGGAAGTTGCCCGGGTGCTTTCTCTGCCTCCTGAGGAGGTGCCTCTCTACATCATGCCGGTGGGGAAAGTGAAAAAGTAAAAAAGTAAATATAACTCTGCCGATAATTTTTGAAAGGCGAGATTTATGATATACGGAGATAGTCGGTCCCGTTTTTCAATATGGTCAAGGAGCAGCATTTATTTATCCTTTTCTTTTATCTTTTCAGTAACCAGGAAACCCATTCCACAAACTGGTTCCTGTGCTTCAAAATAGAAAAAATATAGATTTTTCAAGAGCTCTAAATGCCAGGAAGGCTAAAAAGATGAAGAAACTGGCAAATCTGGGAAAACAATTATTGTTTTATAGTTAACCGCAAAATCCATTATAAAGACTATGAGGGGGTTTACCCCCTCATAACCCCCAAAAAGCAAAAGAAAAGAACAAAGACTTAAAAAGCAAATAAACAAAAACTACTGGTGGAAAAATATCCACCAGTATGCTGGAGAAAAAGGCAGTCTGCGACGCAAGATTAAGAAAACTTAAAAAACAAAAGAAATAAAGGCCCTAGAGAAAGACTTTGTCTTTCTCTATGGCATAGCGACCTTGAGTTTTTGACTTTCGATATAATTTACTTTCTAAAGTTTTTAACCAGTTTTGCGGGATACTATAATCATTCAAGCAATTTTTATTTTACTTTTCTTCCTTCTAAAACTTTCCCTGTTCTTTCTCCTTCCTGGAGGATTTCTTTTATTTTTGTTTCCTCACTCTGAGAAATACGAAATTGTACCTCTCCTCTATCAGGATAAATCGAGAGAAGCCGCCTATCTTGAATAACCTCTACCAGTTGATTTACCACCAGGTTAAAATAAACAGGGTTAATTTTAACCAAAAATTCTATTTCTCTGTGCTTTTTTTTACCCGACTTTTCTAAAACCAGCTGAGCAGTTTTTCCATAAGCGTCGATTAGTCCTCTTATCCCCAATTTTTTACCCCCGAAGAAACGCACCACTACTACCAGGGTATCGGTAAAATCGCCTCGCCGGATAGCACCTAATATAGGTCTGCCTGCACTTCCCGGTGGCTCTCCTGCATCGGAAGAAAATTCTTCTACCGTATCTTCTCCTATCCGGAAAGCGTAACAATAATGAGTAGCACCAGGAAAAAGCTCCATTACCTCATGCAACTTCTCTTTTACCTCTTCCCGAGAGCGCGCTTCCAGACTTCTCCCCACAAATCGAGAGCGATTTATGACTAATTCTACTTCCTCTTCCCGCTGAAGAAAAAACATCTTATCAACTACCCAGATAATAATTTATAAAATTCAAGAGAGCAGAATAATCTTTGACTTTTCGAATTCCAAGTGGCCTGAGAGAATAAAGAGGAGCTAGAGACCTGAAATCTCTAGCTCCTCTCGGGGTAAAGAACTACTTTTTAGTTTCCTCGCACTTTTGCAAAAGCCTTTCCCATTCCCGGTCTACATAGGCCTGGAATTCATCGATCAGATGGCGGTTAGCAGGGGAAAAGAGATGTTGAAATCGGCCCTGCACTTTCAACCATTCCTCTACCGGCTTTTTCTCTTTAGGTTTATAAGTAAGTCGGTACTGACCATTTTCTACCTCATAAAGAGGCCAGATACAGCAATCTACTGCTAATTGGTTCACTTTTAGGGTATCAGCAGGGAGATGCCGCCATCCCCGATTGCAAGAAGCCAGCACATTAATAAAGGCTGGTCCTTCAGTGTGAAAAGCTTTTTCTGCTTTAAGGGTTAAATCTCGCCAGTTAGAAGGAACCGATTGAGCCACATAAGGAATATCGTGAGCTACGGCAATTTCAGTTAAATTTTTTCTCCACTGAGCTTTTCCGGGGAGAACCTTACCCACCGGGCTTGTGGTAGTCCAGGCTCCCAGGGGAGTAGCACTGGAGCGCTGAATACCAGTGTTCATATAAGCTTCGTTATTGTAGCATACATATACAAACCGATGTCCTCTCTCCCAGGCTCCAGAAAGAGATTGTATGCCAATATCATAAGTTCCACCATCACCGCCGAAGGCTACAAAATAGACATCTTCATCGATTTCCCCTTTTTTCCTCTTCGCTCGATACATAGTCTCTACTCCGGTGATGGTAGCGGCTGCATTTTCAAAAGCGCTATGAATCCAGGGAATGTTCCAGGCAGTGTAAGGGAAAATACTGGTAGATACCTCTAAACACCCCGTAGCATTGGCAGCAACAACTGGCTTATCAGCAGCAGCCAGAATCAGTCGGATAGCAATAGGAGCTCCACATCCTGCACACAGTCTGTGCCCAGAAGTAAGCCTCTCTGGTCTTTTAGCTAATTCTTTTAGAGGTGGCATTTTCTAAAACCTCCTATTCTCGTAAACCTAAATAATCAATATGCTGTTCTACCTTTCCTGCTTTTACCACTTCCTCTATTCTCCCTAAAGCTTTTTCTATATCTTCAGGATAAATGTCCCTTCCTCCCAGACCATAGAAGAAGTCTATGGTTAAAGGACGAGAAGAAGCATCGTAAAGAGCGGAACGAATTTCTGTAAATAGTGGTCCACCAAATCCTCCAAAGGAAACAGAGCGGTCTAAAACTGCTACCCCCTTCAAAGGAGCAAGAGCTTTAATCACACTTTCTCGAGGGAAGGGACGAAAACAGCGCATCTTGAGAAGCCCTACTTTTTTCCCTTTCTCCCGCAGAGAATCAATAGCTTCCCGGGCAGTTCCACAAGTAGAACCCAGAGCCACCACTGCATATTCAGCATCTTCTAATCGATAACCTTCCAGAAGTTCGTACTTTCTCCCGGAAAGTTTTCCAAACTCCCTGCCCACTCGCTCAATTACCGGTAAGCAGTTATCAATAGCCTCTATTTGAGACCTTTTGTGTTCAAAATAATAGTCAAAAAGGTCAATAGGTCCGTAGGTAACAGGATGCTCTAAATCGAGGAGAGGATAGCGATTTTTGTAAGGACCAATAAAATTCTTCACTTCCTCATCTTCTAAAGTTTCTACTCTCTCTACAGCATGACTGATGATAAATCCATCCTGAGTAACCATAACTGGAAGTCTTACTTCTAAATCCTCGGCAATTTTAATTGCCTGAATGGTGTTATCATAAGCTTCTTGAGCATTCTCCGAAAAAAGATGGATCCATCCCGCATCTCTTGCTCCCATAGTATCAGAATGGTCACAGTGAATATTGATATTACCAGATAAAGCTCGGTTAGCTACCATCATCACGATGGGAAGACGCATACTGGCAGCAATATAGAGCATTTCCCACATAAAAGCCAAACCATTAGCAGCAGTGGCAGTCATCACTCTTCCTCCAGCAGCTGCTGCTCCCACACAAGCACTCATAGCGCTATGTTCACTTTCTACTGTGACAAATTCAGTGTCTACTAATCCTTCACTGACATACTCAGCAAATCTCTCCACACAATCGGTCTGGGGAGTAATAGGATAAGCTGCCACGACATCAGGGTTAATCTGTTTCATAGCATAAGCCACTGCCGCATTGCCGTTAAAACCCACAACTTTAGCCATTTCCTTCACCTCCCTTACCGCTCCGCTACCATAGTAATGGCTCCCTTAGCGGGACAAACGCTGGCGCATATTCCACATCCTTTACAGTAATCGTAGTTAAAAGCCAGCATTTTCCCTGCCTCAGCATCCACTATCACTGCATTATCCGGGCAATAAGCCCAGCAAAAGAAACAGTGAATACATTTTTCCGGGTTAAGCTCCGGTTTTTCAGTTCGCCAATCTCCGGTCTTATAATCTCTCGCATTACCTGGTTCCACAATTAACCCACCGGGCACCAATTCTTTCCATCCTTTGAGTTCACCCATCTACTTGTGCCTCCTCATAAGCTTTAGTAAGACAAAGCAAGTTTTTTTCTATAACTTCTGGTCTCAGTTTTTCTCCAAACTGGGAACGAACAGCCTCTAAGAGGTTCTCCATGCTTACTTCTGAAAGCACCTTATTTAGAGCACCCAGCATAGGGGTGTTAACTACCACTCTCCCCAGGACATCTCGAGAAATCTGAGAGGCATCTACCGTAACCACTGTTCCTCCTTTAAATCCTAATGTTTCTCGTAGTTCTTGAGGAGAACCCTCAAAATTGACCACTATAGTTCCTTTTCCATCCAACCCTTCTAAAATTTCAGCTAAACCTAAAAGAGTAGGATCTACTACCACCACTATTTCTGGATTAGTTACTCCACAGTGCATACGAAGCGGTTGAGAGCTGATACGATTAAAAGCCTTTACCGGAGCTCCCATTCTCTCCGGGCCATACTCGGGAAAAGATTGAAAATATTTTCCCTCTCGTAAAGTCGCATCAGCTAAAATTCGAGAGGCAGTAACTACTCCTTGCCCACCTCGACCGTGCCACCTGATTTCTAAGGGCTTTTTCAAGATTGTTATTCCTCCTTTCTCGGTTTTAGGCTAATTCTTCTTCTACCTTGTAAAGCTTCTTGCAAAGTTACTTCATCAGCAAACTCCAGGTCTCCACCAGAAGGCAATCCTCGAGCGATAAGAGTCACGAGAATGGGAAACGATGATAATTTTTGCGCTAAATAAAGAGCAGTCGCTTCCCCATCCACCGAAGGACTGATAGCTAAGATCACCTCCTTTATTTCCCCTTGGCTCACTCTTTCTAACAATTCCTTAATTTTGAGCTTTTCTGGACCGATGCCAGAAAGAGGAGAAATAATACCCTGCAGAACATGATACAACCCCCGAAATCCTGTTTTCTCTATAGCCAGAACATCTTGGGGTCTTTCTACGACGCAAACTACACTTCGGTCTCTCTGGGAACTTTCACAAATTTTACATTTATCCCCTTCAGCATAAAACCCGCAGACCGAGCAAAAATGGATTTTTTCTTTTACCTCCTGCAGGGAAGACAATAATTCTTCTACCTCTAAAGAAGGAGATTTAACCAGATAAAAAGCCAAGCGCTGAGCAGTTTTGGGCCCGATACCGGGCAAACGAGAAAAAGCGGAAATCAGCCTTGACAGAGCTTCAGGATAAGATTCTATCAACGATGTCCCTCTTTACATTAAACCAGGAAGGTTTAATCCCCCGGTAATTTTACCCATCTCTTCTTCAGCTATTTCTCGTGAACGGCGCAAAGCCTCGTTTACTGCCGCTAAAACTAAATCTTGCAGCATTTCCACGTCTTTTTCTTCCAGTAGTTCGGGCTCAATTTCAATATTGATTATCTCTTGCTGTCCGTTACAAACTACTTTTACCATCCCACCACCAGAGGAGGCTTCCACCGTTTTTTCTTTCAACTCCTCCTGCATTTTGGCTATTTTAGCTTGCATCTTCTGGGCTTCCTTCATCAGATTTTTCCAGTTCTGCATCTTCCCACCCACCTTTCGCAATTTCCTCACTTAAGGAATAGTCAACCAGTACCCCGGAGAAAAGGTCCATAACCTCACCAAGCAATGACTTATAATTATGAGGAAACTGTTCCTCTTCCCTGTTTTTCTTTTCCTCCCTCTCCTTTCCTGCTTCTACTGCAGGAACCTTCTCATCTATAACACATTCTATTTCCCAATTCCCCCCCCGTCTTTTAGCTAAAACTTCCTTAAGGATGTTCAAGTTCTCTTCCCTCTCAACACTCTCTTTGTGAAATTGACAATTAGAATTAAAAGTTAAAACAGCATGAGAAGGACCCATTTCTCTAAATTCAGCTGCCTGCAAAAAAGCATAAAGAGAAATTTTAGCTTTTTTCACCTCTTGTAAAATCTCTGGCCAGAAATTACCATTAGTCCCTTCCGGTTTCTGGATAACTTCCTCCTGTACCGGATTTTCTTCAGGTAATTCAGGTTGTGCCAAGCACTTAATTATATCCAATAAACAAAGTTCTAACAACACCCGGGGTTGTGAAGAACGACGGAGCTCAAATTCCAGATAGCTTACTCTCTGTAAAGCTTTTTGCAGAGCTTCTTCGCTGACTCCTTTAATTAAAGATTGCCACTGCTCTTTTTTCTTTTCCCTCTTGTCTTGAGTAAGGCATAATAGTAGCAATTCCCGCAGATAACTTTCCAGGCTATAGCTGATATCCTCCGGGCTTAGCCCTCTTTGAATCCACTGATTAAGAAGTAAAAGCACTTTTCCCTTATTCCCCCGAATTATGAGCTCCAAAAGCCGGGTAAAATCCTCACTATCTATTTCTCTTAAAATCAAGGAAGCAGTAGCTAAATCTACAGCCTCCTCTCCTCCCCAGGCTAAAATTTGTTCCAGCATCCCTTCGGCATCTCGCATAGAACCTCCCACTTTACGAGCTATGAGAGAGAAAACTTCCTCTTCAATAGTACTTCCTTCTTCTTTAGCTATCTCTTTTAACTTTTCCACCACAGCTTCTTCCGGTAGCGGATTAAAAGTGATTTTTACACAGCGAGAAATGATGGTATCGGGAAGGCGGCGAGGCTCAGTAGTAGCCAGCACAAATATAACATGCTCTGGCGGCTCTTCCAGGGTTTTGAGCAAAGCGTTAAAAGCTTCGGTGGTAAGCATATGCACTTCATCAATTATGTAAACTTTGAAGCGAGATTGTAAAGGAGCATATTTAACTCTCTCCCGGAGCTCTCGTATTTCATCTATACCCCGGTGAGAAGCAGCGTCAATTTCTACCACATCCAGAGAATTTCCCTCTTGGATGGACCGGCAACTTTCGCACTCCCCACAAGGCTGTGAGGTTATCCCCTTCTCGCAGTTAACTGCCATAGCCAGAAGGCGAGCAGTAGTAGTTTTTCCTACTCCTCGTGGTCCACAAAAAAGGTAAGCATGATGAAGTCGTTTTTTTTCCAAGGAACGGGTCAAAATATGTACCGATACCTCTTGTCCCACTACCTCTTCAAAACGAGACGGTCTCCACTTTCTATAGAGTGACAGGTAAGCCAACGTTCTACCTTCTTATTTTTTTCAATAAATTGCCTCTAATCGTACACCGACATTCGATAATTTCTTCCCGGTCGTAGCAGAGGCAGTAAACTCCGGTTAGGCGCTCTTGCGGCACCCGAAGAGCTTCACGTACCGCTGCTCCCTCCCAGGCCTGACGGGGTTGGTGAAGATTCGTCGCGCAAGACCCAACCTTCATCGTTCCGTTCCTCCACCCGGAACCGAAAAGAAAGAACCTCCTGTCGGAATTCAGCCCTGCTGTAGCGGATTGCAGGTACAGGGCACCGCTATCTCCCCGCTTAGCACGATTAGAGGCAAAATCTGGCGGAGAGGGTGGGATTTGAACCCACGAGACAGGTTCGACGCCTGTCTACCCGCTCTCCAGGCGGGCGCCTTCGTCCACTCAGCCACCTCTCCTTCCAAGAATAATTATAAAGGGAAAGGGAAAGTTTTACAAGTTTATCTCACCGAATGACGAGTCCTTTTAATTTTAAGACGAGAAAAACAGATTAGATTAAATCATAATATATACCTCTGGAAATACTTTATTATGGATAAGACACCAACCACCAAAGTTCATATTTTCTCCGGGAGATAGCTTTCCACCTCAGTATCTGTCACTCCCGGAGATTACATTTCTAATTCTGAAAATATCTCTCACCCATAGGTTAAATTCAGGCATTTCAATACCTTATTTTTTCCCGATCATTACTTGCTGCTGCGTGTTTTCGGTAGCTTTATTAAATAAATCACGCAATTGTTCATATTTATCAAGCTCTACAATATGCATTTTAGTCTTTAAGTCCAGTAATATATGCATTTGTTTTTCATCAAAATTAAAAGTACTTTTTAAGGTTCCAGCTTCGTTATCTATTTCCACACTTTCGGGCGTAAAGTTAACGACATAACCTTCAGGCAAATCAACAATTATCTCCCGGTGAGCACTTAGTTTATAACCTATATAGAGAGGAGTGTCTCTTTTTTCAGGTCCTACTACTGTACTTACGTTCAACCCGATCATAAAAGGCTTAAAAGTCATGACATTACCCATTATCTGAGCATAATTTTTAAGATTTAAATCAACTTCAACATTAAATTCCTGTTCTAAGCCCTCAACTCCTTTTATTTCACATCTATTAATATCTCCGTCAGGATAAAATGAATTAATAATTTGTTTTAAAACTAATTCTTGCTGTTCTCTGCTATATTGTTTAAATATATTTTTATAGATAAAATCATATACCCCGCTATCATACCAGCTGATATTAATACTGGCTGAACCATCAGCAGCTAACGTTACTTTTTCTTTTATACTCTCACAGTTTTCTTCAGCAGGAGCAAGTGGCGTCTCTACAATTTTATTTCTCGTCGGGATTAATACTTTCTTACCCTGGTCATACGCCGGTATATTCCCAAACATAGTTACATCACTAGTGGGGTCGAGATATAAATCTTCCTCCGGCAGATAAACAATCATGTGGTCAAAATATTCGGGACTGGCAATTTCCAGATTAAAATAGCCTCCTGTACCAATTAAAACAGGTTCTGCCTGAACACCAATCTCACCCAACATAGCAATCAGTAAAGTAGCCTTGTCTTTACAATCTCCATACTTATTTTTAAACACTTCTGTAGATTTATGCGGTTTAAAACCATCTATACCAAATTCTAACCCTACGTAGCGAATATTAGTAGCTACATAGTTATAAAGGGCCTTAACCTTATCTTCACGCAACTTACCATTTGCTGTCAATTCGTTTATTTTATCCCTTATTGCGCCATCTAACTCGTACTGGTCTGTAATAAGACTTGAATACCAGTCACTGAATTCCTGCCATGATTGAAATGTAGAAATCCTTACTACAGGTACTATGTCTATAAGAGGTGGCATGGATACCTCGAGAGTAACTGCAGGTATATCCAGTTTTTTCCAGGTATATTTTTTATAGCCGTTCTCTGTTTCTATCTCTGGCTCAAGGTCGCCCCTCGTTGTTTGATAATAAATATCCTTATTATCCGGTACTTTTACAATTAAACTGTTTTCTTCAATGGGCTCTGTGTAACCATACTGCTCGGTATACCAGAAATGACCTTCTATCAAAGGCTCTATTTCTTTTATTAAATAGCTACAGACAATTATTGAACCAGGTTCTAATCCTGGAAAATTAATCACTTTATCTTTGATATGTGAATATATCCTAGCCTCAGTTAGCTCTGGTGGAGTTACATCATGGACTGCATTCTCGTCGACCTCGATAACTTCTCCATCTGGCTTTATTGTATATGCTTTAAGTAATTCAATCTCTTCCCTTTTTTCATCATACCTTATCTTGATTTCACTAAATTCTCCAATCCCTCTTTCGTTAAATATTTTACAAATTCTATTAACCTGCGTTCTGTAAGGAACCTCGGTAAAATCGCATACCGTCTCACTCTTTATAATCACTCCTCCTGCATCAGGGTAATCTTCCTGGGTAGGAGCGTTTCTTATAATATTTTCTATTTCAGTATTATCCACCGCAGCAACCGCAACACTTAAAAACATTGAAACGACCACCAAAATCGATATACTTATGCATTTCTTTCCCATTGCCAATCTCTCCTCTACTTCAGTATTTTGGGCTTTTCTCTCAAATAATTGATAGAAAGTCAAACAAGAATGAACACCGCTTGTTTTCTAAGGCAAGGTTACTTACATCACCACAACCACTCCAGAAAAGGCAAAATGATGTCCAGAGTGCAGTTTAGCCTATTCTTTAATTTTTGTCGAGTAAAGACTAAAAAACCGTGCTTTGACCGGGAAAAAGGCAATAGCTTGTACATCACCTGCACCATGTTTGTGGGCACTTAACTTCCCAGCAACTGTAGAGTAGAAGTAGCCAGATGAGTGACACAACTCTCTAATAAAAAATTCATAATTTTTTGTGTAGAAGACTACAAATATTAAAAATTAGTTTTTTTATGATAAAATCTTGTCATGCTGAAAAAATACTCTTTTTCTTCAGAATTAATAATTTTAACTACTTTAATTTTTATTTTTACTGTATCTGTTTTTGGTTACCTGGGATATCGTTCTTCTACCCAGCACTTCATTATGCAGGCTTTCGACACCATGCAAACCATTGTTCGTCTCACCCAACAAAGCATCTCCCAGACTATGGAAGAAAGAAGAATCGAACTCTTGTTACTTAAAAAAATGATAGGAGAAAATAAGTTAGAACCCTATTTGATAGATTACCTGCTTCAATCTTTTGATACCTTGTTAGTACTTAACCGAGAGGGAATAGTAATAAAAGCCTGGCCTGAGAACCAAGAATCGTTGATTGGAGAAAACCTCAGTCACAGAGAATATTTCCAGAAAACCCAGGAATCCTTAAAACCTTATCTAAGCGGCTATATAAAATCCATATTAGACACCAATATTATATCCTATAGCATTCCCGTAATAGAAAACGGAGAATTTCAGGGAGCAATAGTAGGAGGAATGGCTTTAGAACAAGGAAAAATAAGGCAATTCGTATCTTCCACTCAATTCCTCGAAACTGGAAGAATTATCATCTTAGACCAGAATAATAACATTTTACTCTCCACTAATTCAGAAAATATCGGGAAAACTTTCCCCTCTCTTCCTCTAAAAAACCAGTCTCCTCTGATACAACATATTCAAGGAGAAGATTATCTAATGTGGATGGAAGACATCCCTTACTCTTCCTGGAAAGTGGTAGCCAGTATCCAGGAGGGAGAAATTTTAAGCTATTCTCAAAAAACTTTAAAACTTGCTGGAATCTTGGGGATATTAATTTTAGCTGTCACCCTTTCCCTTCTTTATGTCCTGCTCAGGAAGCTATCTTGGCCTCTCTCTCATCTTGCTTTCATAGCTAAAGAATACGCTCAAGGAAACTATTCCCTCTCCCCTCTCGTAGGGGGTCCTCAGGAAATAGTTCAGTTATCAGATGTACTGAATCATATGCGGCAGGCCATAGAAAAAAGAGAAACCTTACTCCTCCTCGAGCAAACTTATCTTAAAACTTTGCTCCAGGAGATGAGCCAGGCAGTAGTAGTTTTAAGCCTGGAAGGGAAGCTAAAATTCGCCAACTCCCAGTTGATAAAACTCACTGGATATTCTGAAGAAGACTTAATTGGAAAAAATATCGACGAGTTATTTCCTTCTGGAGAAAAAGAAAAAATACCCCATCTCTACAAATGGGATAGCAGCGAAGATAAAAAGGTGGAAAGGTCTTACCTCTTATCCTCAGAAGGCAAGATGATTCCTGTGCTTCTTTCCGCCAGTCCTTTAATCATAAAAGAAGAGATGCTGGGAACTTTGATGGTAATTACTAACCTCAGAGAAATAGAGGAAAAAGAAGAAGAGCTAAAACAAGCTTTGGAAGAGATAAAAACCCTCAACCAGGAATTAGAAGAACGGAATCAGGAATTAGAAATCGCCCTGGCCAAGCTAGACCTGAAGCTTATGGAAGCAGACCAGGAAAAAGAAACTGCTCAAAAAATAGCTATCACAGATTCTCTCACTCAACTTTTTAACCGGGGATTTTTCGAAAAGATGTTCCCTCAAGAATTCGAAGCTGCTCAATCAAATAATCGCCCGCTTTCTTTAATCGTAGCTGATATTGACCTGTTCAAAAAGATAAACGATACCTATGGCCACCCTGCTGGAGATAAAGTACTCCAGGACTTGGGAAAAATATTGATATCCAGTACCAGAGAAGAAGACCTGGTATTTCGTTTTGGAGGAGAAGAATTCATTATCATATTACACGAAGAAAAAGAAAGAGCTCAAAAAGTGGCAGAAAGAATACGTCAGAGGGTAGAAAATTTCTCCCGAGAAGGCAAAGAAGGACCAAGCAAATTCACCATTAGTTTAGGAGTTGCCAGCTACCCCAAAGATGCCCAAACGCCAAGAGAATTGCTAATTAAAGCCGATCAGGCTCTTTATCAGGCCAAAAAGCAAGGCAGAAATCAGGTGGTCTCTTACCAGAATTCCTTTACTTCTCTTTCCCCTTCCCATATCTTTTAGCTAACTTCAAGCTAAATGAAAACGGGAAAACTCCTGAAAAAGTTCCTGGTTTTTCCAGTATACTTTCTTATAGAATTGATAAAATTCTTCGTAAAATTTTTGAGCTTCAGGATCGGGATTTATAATTGAATACGAAGGGAAAAAAGAGCCTGGCAATTCATTTAGAGAAGAAACTTCTCCCCGGAGCTTACAAGATAAAAGAAATGCTCCCTTGGCCGGAGCCGAAGGATAGCTACTCAGCTCCACCTTTGTGCCTAAAACATCACATAATACTCTCTGCCCTTTATCTGAAGAGGCAAATCCTCCGCTTATCACTATTCGGTGAGGCTCTCCCATCACTTCCTGCAATAAATCATAAATAGAGCGAACCCGAAATGCCACCCCTTCAAAAGCAGCTTGGAGAAGAGCTGCTCTTTCATGGAAATAGGATAACCCAAATATAATCCCTCGAGCATAAGCATTCCAGTTAGGACTTCGCTCCCCAGTCAAAAAAGGAAGAAATAAGGGACGTTCCCGATGAATATCCCATTCCCACTCTTCTTCCCCTGTTAAATCTTTTACCCAGGAATAGACAATTCCTCCATTGTTTATAGCTCCACCTCCAACCCATATTCCATCAGCCAAATAATAACACCAGCTCCGTTCTCCAGAGTCAAATACTGGATGAGGAGAACACATCCTCACTGCTCCAGAAGAACCTACTGTTACTACCATTTCTCCTTCTCGAAAAGCTCCATCACCTAAATTAGCAAAAGGACCATCTCCCCCTCCCCAGATAACCGGAGTACCAGGTAGTAACCCAGTATCTTGAGTAAAATCTCCCCCTTTTAGGGGAGCAGTATATTCTGGAGCAACAAGTAGAGGAAGTTTATCAAGAGAAATTCCTGCAAAATCAAGAATTTCCTCGTCCCAAGAAAAAGAGGAAAGGTTTAAAAGGCCAGTGGCTGAGGCAGTAGAATAATCACAGAAAAGCTCTCCAGTGATTTTCTCTAAAATCCAATCTTTTATGCTGAGAACTCGAGAAGTTTTTTCCCACAGATGAGGCTGATTTTTTCTGAACCACCAGACTCGAGGAATATGGTATATAGTGTGAAGAGGAGCAGCGTTTTTAAAATAGAGCTTTCGCTCTCGATAAAGAGGTTTCAATCTCTCCACTTCATCAGCACATCTCGTATCCATCCAGTTAAGAAGAGGATATAAAGGAATTCTCTCTCTATCTACCAGAAGAAAACTATGGAGCATAGTATCAAAAGAAATAAACTCTACTTCTCGGGGAGAAAAATCTTCCAACACTTCTTCTACTGCTCTTTTTATTGCCTGGTAGATTTCTTCCGGATTTTGTTCGGCAAAACCAGGAGCAGGAGAATAAGATGGATATTCTCTTTTACTCGTTTTCAATATTTCTCCTCGAGCATCAAATATGCATACTTTACAAGAAGAAGTTCCAATATCTATAGTAAGCACTAAGTGGGCATTCATAACTATACTCCCGAAAAAGCGTTAAACCCTCCATCAATAGGCACTACTACTCCAGTAACAAAAGAAGAGGCAGGAGAAAGAAGCCAGATTATTGTCCCGATCAAATCTTCTGGCACTCCAAACCGGCCTAAGGGAGTGTGATAAATAACCGCCTCTCCTCGAGGGGTCAAACTACCATCTTCTTTAGTGAGAAGATAACGATTCTGGTTGGTGATAAAAAATCCTGGAGCCAGAGCATTCACCCGTACTTTAGGATTGTATTCTTGAGCTAAATAAACCGCTAACCATTGAGTAAAGTTACTCACCGCTGCTTTAGCCGCAGAATAACCAACTATTCGAGTAAGAGGGCGAAAAGCATTCATAGAAGAAAAATTAATTATATTTCCTTCTCGGCCACTTTCTATCATCATACGAGCAAAAACTTGAGAAGGGATGATTGCCCCTCCAAAGAGGTTGAGCATCACCACTTTTTGCAAAGGCTCCAAGGGCAGATCAAAGAAAGAAACCTCAGGAGAGGTAGTAGCATCTTTCATATTCCCTCCCGCGGCATTTAATAGAGCATCTATTCCCCCAAATTCCTGTTTTACCTTTTGTGCCACTTCCTCTACACTTTTTTTATCCATAGCATCCATATAATACCCTTTGGCTTCTATCCCCTTACTTTTCAAAGCTTCTAACCTTTCTTCCAGAGGAGCAATGTCGGTGAGAATGATTTTCGCTTCTGCTTTTCCTAAACCTTCACTAATAGCTGACATCAAAATTCCGGCTCCGCCGGTACACAGCACCACTTTACCTTGAATGGAAAAAAGCTCTTCTACATAAGACATTTTATTTACCCCTTTCTCATCTATTCTACTCGATATTTTCTTCCAGGGAAAATAGAAAACGAAGATGTCGTTCCATATTTTCTCTTACTAAACGATAATGTTCTTCTTCATACTGGAAAAAGAGATGGCTGAGTTCTGACTTAAAAGCTCGCCAGACCGAACCATAAGAAATGTGTAAGAATTGACGAATTAGGGGGTGAGAAAAAAGAATGAGAAGGTCGCTATCTGGAATGGTGTTCATGTCTCGATGAATATCTTCTTTGGTAAAAGAAATTTGGTAAGCTTTGCTATTTTCTTCTAACTCTTCTTCACTCAGTTCATAAATTTTTCGGAAAAGCTGAGGGTCTTTGTGAGCTACTACCTCTAAACCTTTAAGCCAGCTGGTGCCCGAGGTTTTCAAATGGAAAAGTTGATTGGTCTCTCGAGAAAAAACAGGATAAATGCTGAATTTGTCACTTCCAGAATGCAGACTCAATCGATAACCTCCGATTTCCTGTTGCACAATCACATGGCTCTGGAGGGAGAAAGAAAATTCTTGAATATTCCCCTGGTAATCGATAGCTTTTTCAAAACTTCCCGGGAAGCGAGGAGCCAAGCTTTTAAAATCTATGCCTCTTCGGTGTAGCTCCTCAGCTACAAAAAAATGAACTTCAGGAGAAGTTACCCCTTCTCCTTCATCTAGCGATACCTCCAAATCATAAGAAGAAAGTCTCTCCTGCAAGATAAAATTCATTTTCTCTACAAAATTTATTACCGGAAAATAAACCTTAAAGAGAGGAAAAAACTTTTCTTTTCTAAAATCTAACTCTAAACCTCCCTGAAGAGTGAGCGTCCGGTCAGCATACCGATTAAAAATTTCTCTCTCTCCTTGAGGCATACTATCAAATATCTTTTGCAATTCTTTCTCCGACTTAGAAAGCATCTCGTAGCTGGCTACTCCGCTTCCATCCAGAGTGTACATAGAAAAACCACTCTCTATCCCCGCCCGAAGATACTCTTCATCTTTCAAATGGTCAGCATCCGCACCAAAAGGGGTAAGATTTCCGCTCTCTAACACTCCCCAGGCGGCACCGAGCAACACATCCTGAAAGGTCCTTTCCATTTTCTGGAGTTCCCGGGGAGACTGTTGAGCAATCACCGGAAAAACCGGATAATCTTTAATCGCTTCTAAGTGAGCTCGAGATACTAAACCCAACCTATCTCCACAACCTAAGGAAGTTCTCACCCCTGCAGGCTGAGGTTTTAGGTCAGGAAAATAACCACTCAAGGTTAAATAATTCTTAAAATGAAAAGGATAGAGGAAGAAAAATCCCCCTTTTTCTTCCTGTGGTTCTAAAAAAAGAGGGTCGGCAAAGTAAAATTTCTTATCCCTCGACCACACTCCTAAATATCTCTCTTTTTCTCCCTTTACCGGATAAATTACCATTCCCAGTTCTTCTCGATGATAATTAGAAGAATAAACTCGTAAAAGAAGGTTTATCCTTTCCCCTATTTTCTTAACTACTTCTTTTGTTTTAGAAAAATCACTCATTTTTTCCTCCCGCTTGCTTTATAAAGCATATTTAGATTTTGGATCTGAATATAGTTAACCGCAAAATCCATTATAATGACTATGAGGGGGAAAGAGTCTCCCTCAGTGGGGAGCGCCCCCTTATAACCCCCAAAAAAGCAAAAGAAAAGAACAAAGACTTAAAAAGCAAATAAACAAAAACTACTGGTGGGAAAATATCCACCAGTATGCTGGAGAAAAGACCCCAGCGTAGCGACCTTGAGTTTTTGACTTTCGATATAATTTACTTTTTAAAGTTTTTAACATTTTAATCAGTTTTGCGGGATACTATAATGAACCTTCATCTCCTGATTAAAAGGTAAGCTGAATATTTCATCCCATAACCTGGAAATATCTTCATAGTTTTTCGTTCTCGGGTCTCTTACCAGAAGTTCCTCTAATATTTTTCTATCTCCCGTAGTAAAAGCATCTATAGCCATTTCCATCCGCGTTATTCTTGGCGTCAAATAGTATTTTATTACCTTATCTGGCAAAGGGGGCTCTATTCTTTCAGGATGTATCCCGCTTTCATCAACTTCAAGAGGTATCTCAACAACTACATCGTCAGATATTCCCTTTACTACCCCCTGGTTTAGAATATTCAAGACTAACCTGGTGGCTTTATTATTCACTATCGCGTTTATGAACGGTACTTGTTGCTCCCCACTCATCTTATCCATAGAAAACTCTTCTGGCCAGGTTTTAGTTAATTTTATCCCGGAGTCCTTTGATAATTCTATTATCATCCTTTTTCTCTGTCTCAGTTCTTCATAGAATCTGGGTCTCTCTATCTCATTATCTATACCTCCAAACTTTCCATGCCACTTCTTCTTAGCATCGAGGTTATAATTATATTTCCAGGTTCCATTGCGACAGGTATCTCCAACTGGCAATAAACCATAAAATCTATACATATCCACTACCGCAGGGCTTAGATGAACATCCCAGGGGTTTTCTGGCTGCCAATACTGAGATTTTTCCTCTATCCATCTATCAAGTAAAGGATAAGCATTTTCTCCTCGGTAGAGAAAACGATTTAACCATATACCATGATTTACCCCGGCAACTTGCCAGTCCACTTCTTCCGGGTTCAGGCCCAGAACATGGAAAACTGCAAAGAGTCCTGAGAATCCGTGGCAAAAACCAATCGCCTTAACAGTAGTTTGTCTCAAAATTAACTGAGTTATTTCAAAAACGGGATTGGCCGTTTGTATGAAGTAAGCATCAGGACAGATTTTTTCTACCGATTTTGCTATATCTAAGGAAAGCTTTAAATGATTATAATTGGTGAATGTATAATAATCTGACACCATATTAAATTCCTGGCTGTCTATTCCTCTATAATACCCATATTTCTCCGCTACATCCCTCATGATCTCATAGCTCACATAACCATCTTCATGGCCTGGTGCTCGGTACAATGCTGTATTAATCACAAAATCCGCCCCCTGCAGTGATTCTTCCCTATCCGTTGTTTTTTCTAATTTTAAGTTTCCTCCCACCTCATCCGTATATCTTTTTGCCAGATTATATACTGCTTCTAACCTTTCTTCATCCACATCCATTAACGAAATCAGACTTCCTGAAAGTTCTTTCGTCTTTGCTAAATCTCCAACTAATGCAAGCGTATACCTTATACTTCCTGCTCCTATAAAAGATATCTTTACCAATTTCATACCTCCTCTACCAGTAATTTAAATAAGTAGAAAATAAAGAGCCAATCTTCAGCCAGGGAAAATACTGTACCTATTTGTTGCAATTCTTGACATAATTCTTATCAAGCATCAAATAACAGTATTTTATTACCCAACTTCTTTTTTCTGTAAACATTTTCCTCTACACCCTTACTCCGCAAGAGGACCTGATTACTAATTCCGGCTTCAAGCTTATCTGATTATTCTTAACTTTTTCCCCGTTTATCAATCGAAAAAGTAAATCAGCAGCTAATTTTCCCATCATATATTTAGGCTGATTGACAGTAGTCAGTGGTGGATCAAGATAAGCAGAAAGAAAAATGTCATCGTATCCAATCAGGGAAATATCTTTAGAAATCAACAAATTCTTCTCCCTTATTGCTTTCATAGCTCCCAGAGCTACAAGATCGTTATAAGCAAAAATAGCACTAGGAGGATTATCAATGCTCAATAATTTAAGAGTAGCTACATATCCTCCTTCTACCACAGGCAAATTAAAACTCAAAAGGCCTTTCTTAACCTCTCTTCCCGATTCCTTTAAAGCTCTCAGAAATCCCTTTTCTCGCCACAGACTGGGTTGAGCACTATTTGGACCATTGATTAGAGCAATCCTCTCATGCCCCAAACTCAAAAGATATTTTGTTGCCTGATAAGCACCGCTTTCATAATCAGCAAAAACACTGGGGATGCCCTCGATTATTCTATTTATAATTACACAGGGGATATCACTATTTACTACTTCTCTAATCTGCTCCTCTCCAATCCGGGAGGACCCTAAGATAATGCCATCTACTTCGCTTACCTTTAGAGTCTCAACATATTGCTTTTCCCGTTCCATATCTTCCCTGGTATTCCATAAACTCACGCTATAACCAGAATCAAAAGCTAAATCCTCCACACCATGAACAATTTCTGGAAAAAAAGGATTGGAGATATCGGTGACCATGAGAGCTATGATTCTACTCCTTTTCCTGGTGGAAGATCTTTTTCTACTTCTTACCGGAGTATAATTAAGTTCTTTTGCTACTTGCATAACTTTTCTTTTTGTTTCCTCGCTTATTACAGGGTCATCATTAAGCGCCCTGGAAACAGTAGAAGGAGAAACACCACTTCTCCGGGCTAATTCATTTATAGTTATCTTCACTATCCTGCCTCCATTTTCTACGCTTACCATAGCACAGTTTTTGAAATTTGCAAGATATTATGAAAAATTTCTAAAAAATATTTTTATGCAGATAATTGCTAGATGTTTTTCATAAGTTATGCAAATTCTCTAAAGAAGGCTTTACTGCTACGGAAAGAAGGAGGGCTTTACTGAATTCTTCTATTCGGCTACCCTGGGGAAACCCTACATCGCAAAAGTTGTATTTTTACATTAAAGAATTCTCGGCAAGAATAAACCGGGATACCGCTTTGCCTTCTCCGGAGTGGTGATGCAAATACCTCACCCGGGAAAGCAAGCGGTGTCCACCTTTATTTTCTACCAATTATCTGGAGGGAAAACCAGTATTAAGGAAAATTCCCTCGTATCTTTCTTGCTTTAATTGTCCGATCAAGGGCCAACATATAAGCAGCTTCTCGCAGAGGGACTCTATTCTGCTCTTGAAATTCCCATACTTCCTGGAAACTCCTCTCCATAATTTTCTGGAGAAAAGTATTAACTTTTTCCTCATCCCACATTAAAGATTGAATATTTTGAACCCACTCTAAGTAAGATACTACCACTCCCCCAGCATTAGATAGAATGTCAGGAACAACGGTTATGCCCCTTTCGCTGAGAATTTGATCTGCCTCAAGAGTAGTGGGTCCATTAGCTGCTTCGACGATAATTTTTGCCTTTATATCCCGGGCGTTATCTTTAGTTATCTGGTTTTCCCTAGCTGAAGGAACTAAAATGTCAACCTCTAAAGTTAGTAACTCCTGATTAGTAAGAGATGAAATCCCTTCAGCTTCGTACCCCTCAATGAGATGAGAAGGATTTTTCTTTACATAGTTTGATATATCCATTATGTCAAGCCCTTCTTTTTTATACATTCCTCCGCTGATATCACTTATAGCTACAACTCGATATCCTTCCTGATATAGAAGCCGGGCTATCGCTTCGCCTACTTTTCCGAATCCCTGAATAGCAAAAGATGCTTTACTTAAATCAATTCCTTTTTGGAGAGCAATTTGATTGATGGTAAATAACACCCCTCTACCAGTTGCATCTTCTCTCCCTAGCGATCCACCAATTTCTATAGGTTTTCCCGTAACTACTCCTGGAACAGTAAAACCTTTAAATACACTATAGGTGTCCATAATCCATCCCATAATCTGGGCATTGGTGTTAACATCCGGAGCAGGAATGTCTTTTTCTGGCCCGATTAAAGGAAGAATCATTGCTGTATAACGGCGGGTAACCCTCATAAGCTCCCGGGAAGAAAGTTTCCCCGGGTCACATTGCACTCCCCCTTTAGCTCCACCATAAGGGATATTAACCACGGCACATTTCCACGTCATTAGAGCAGCTAGAGTCCTCACTTCATCAAGGTCGACATCTGAAGAATAACGCAATCCTCCTTTACACGGACCTCGAACACTAGAATGCTGGACCCGATAACCAGTAAAAACCTTAACATGTCCATCATCCATTTCCACTGGAATAGAAACAGTTAGTTCTCTTTCTGGATAACGGAGAGGAACATAATCATCCCAGCAAACTCCCAGCTTTTCTGCAGAAGCATCTAACACCTTGAGCATGTTCGCATAAGAGTGACCTTGCTCTGACAAGGAAGAATCACAACACTTTTGCTCATTTTGAATTTCAATATTATGGTTACAGTTATCTAAGCTCAACTAATTTACCTCCCTCGTTTTGCTCTAACTATCTTTCGGATAAACAACATCAGCCAGAACCAGCCCTTTAAACTCTTCTACTAAACTTTACCTGACTTTTTGTTTCAAATTAATCTGCTTTCCGGTAACCTTTCTCTGTTGATAACAAATTTAGAAAGGCTCCATTTTCCTCACTCCAGAGAGAAATCAAAGCTCGGGATATCTTCTTCTATTTTTTCTGAACTCTTTTCCTCACCACAACCTGAGTCGAACCATCAACCAGAAGCTAAATTCTCAACTCCGTAGATGATTTTCGGGAAAGAGGAACTGGAGATATCGGCGACCACAAGAACTATGATTCTACTTTTCTTTTTGTTTTTTCACTTATTACAGGGTCACCATCAAGTGCTTAAAAGCAGCAGGAGGAGAAACACCGCTTCTTAAGATTAATTCATTTATGTTTATCTTCACTATCCTGCCCCCATTTTCTGCGTTTATAATAGCAACAATTTTTGAAATTTTCAAGATATCGCAGCCTCATTTAAATATATGCTGAATTTGTATTAAAATTCGATTCTCTCACCTGTCTTTTTATCAAAAATGTGTAACCTGCTAAAATCAACACTCAGGTTAACTTCTTTACCAATATCTTTTTCAGTTAATTCCGGTAATTTGGCGAGCATTATTATGCTTCCCATTTTAAAGTAAACCAAAACAGCATCTCCCGGTTATGTCCTATATCCTCGTAAAAATAGAAAAGTGGATGGCCATTGTGGTAAAGTACATTTTATGGAAATTCT
>DAOSVE010000011.1:0-30148 GCA_035593465.1 Candidatus Atribacteria bacterium
TTTTTGCTTCTTCCTTTTGTTTTTTGCTTTTGGGGGTTATAAGGGGGTTTACCCCACTGAGGGATGTTTTCTCCCTCAGTAGTCTTTGTTTTTTTAAGTTTCTTATCTTTTTCTTTACCTTTTTGGGGGATTATAAAGGGGTCTCCCCTTTATAGTTCGGGGTTATAAGGGGGAGAAGCCCCCATTATTGCTGTTTACAGAATAGAAAACTGAATGGCTTTTGCGATAGAACAAATCTTTTTAAAAATTTTGTAGAATCTGACTTCTTATTATTTTCTTCCTATATCTGCAGACTAAATACAACTTGTTCTTCTGCCTAATCTGCGGAGTCTATTTATAAATTACAGAACTAAAAGCCCGGTATACGAACAATTAAGATAGCTCGGATTTATTGCCTGTGGGGATTTTATTTGTTATTCTTTGTTAGTACCTGTTTCATTTTGATGAGGTAAAACGAAAAAGTCATGGATCAAAGCTTTGATTTATTTGAGAAAATTCAGTTCTAATATAGAATTTTAACATCCTGACTTTTCTCTAAAATTGGAGTAGAACCTCATGGGGCAAAGGGAGTAAAATAGAGAAAAATGATATATTATATAAGTAAGTACTTAGCCATTTTTTTGTTAAAGATTTTTTTTTCTTTTCAAGTGAAAGGGGCAAGTCGTATTCCATTGCAAGGACCTTGTATTCTGGTTGCTAACCATTCCAGTAATCTTGACCCCATTGTGCTGGGATGTGCCTCTCCTCGGAGAGTGTATTTTGTAGCTAAGGAGGAGTTGTTTCGCAACCCCTTAGCTTCTTTTTTCTTACGGCATTTAGGAGCTTTTCCTCTCCATCGAGGAGAGGGAGATAAAGAAGCAGTGAAAAGGATTTTTTCTCTTCTTAAAGAAGGAAAGGTAGTAGGTCTTTTTCCGGAAGGGACTCGTAATCAGGGGGAATTAGGAGATTTCCAGAGAGGAGCGCTAAAACTTCTTATTCGCGCTGGTGTGCCAGTGGTGGTAGCGGGCATTCGGGGGACTTATGAAAGTCTACCGCGGGGTAAAAATATACCTCATCCTTTTCCCATCCGGGTTAGTTTTTCCCCTCCTTTTGAGGTCAAAAACTGGAGTGTGGAAGAAGTGGAGAAAAAGATCAGGGAGGAAATGGGGGTATTACTTGGTGAGAAAGATTAATAAAGAAGCTCTTTTAGTGTTTATATTTCTGTTAACTTTTTTTTCTGTGGCAGAGGGAGCTCCCTGGGAGGTAGAAAGAATAATTGAAGAAGTGGGAGGGGATTTACCTTTTTTAGATTATCCAGTGGGTATTTTGGTAGACGACCAAAATCGGTCAATCTTAATTAATGATTGGGGGAACAATAGATTCCTTTCTTTAAGTGAAGATGGACAAATAAAAAAAGTTTTAGATAGCTTGAAAAGTCCAGCAGGGTTGGGAAAAGATGAAGAACGTGGAAGAATCTATATCGTAGAACAAAAAGCCAATCAGGTGAGAATTATAAAAAGTGATGATTTTTCTACCTTGGGTTTTTTAAAAGCTAAAACTCCTTTGCAAGAACCCCGGGGGATCTGGGTAGATGAAGAGGGGAAGATATATGTAGCTGATACCGGTAAATCTCGAATAGTGGTTTTTAGCCCGGGAGGAGAGGAGCTTTTCACCTTTGGTAAGGAAGGCATGGGGAATGATGAATTTTATTATCCTCGAGGGGTAGCAGTGGATGAAGAGGGCCATATCTGGGTGGTAGATACTCAACATCATTGTATAAAAGTATTTGATGAAAAAGGTAATTTTCTCTTCCGTTTTGGCCAGGGAGGAGAGGGAAAGGAAGACTTTAATCAACCTCGCTATTTATTTATTCAAGAAGATTGGGTTTTTATTTCCGATTATCGCAATCATCGCATAAAAGTTTATAACCGAGGAGGGGTTCTCCAGGAAATAATTGGAAAGGAAGGTACAGGTGAAGGAGAATTTTCCTTTCCTGAAGGCCTCTGGATAGATGAGGGTGGCAGGTTGTGGGTAGCTGATGCTGGCAATAACCGCCTACAGGTTATTGATGTTAATTTTCTAATCAATCCCAAACTTTATTTAGCTTCTTTATTGGAAGAGAGGAAAGACCAGGAATTTATGCAGGTGATGGAGAGACTTTCTCCTGAAGATAAAAAAGACCCGGAAGTAGCTCGTCTATTGCTGGAGTTCTTTAGAAAAAGAGGAAATTTAGACCAGGCAATTTATCAAGCAGAGGACTTGTTTTTGAATGATAGTGAAAATCGGGATTACTGGAAGAAAACCTTAGGAGAACTTTATTACGAAAAAGGTGTTCATTTGCGAGGAGAGGGAAAATTAAAAGAAGCACGGGAGTTTTTCCATAAATCCTGGCAAAATGGCAATAGCCATTCCCTTTTCCTTTATCTCTGGACTTCTTTTCTCCTTCTGGGAGGCTCCAATCTTTTTATTCTTATTTTGGCAATAGTTCTCTTATTTTTGATTATGATATTTTCTCGTTTGAGAAAAGAACGTTATAGAGGGTGGTAACTATGGTGAGGAAAGCGGCGGTAGCGGGGTATTTCTATCCTGGTAGGGAGAGGGAGCTTCGCCAGATGATTGAGGAGCTTTTTTATTCTGAGTGGGGTCCTGGTGGGAAGGAAGAGGAGTTAAAAAAGTGGAAAGAGGTAAGTGGAGTAGTTAGCCCCCATGCTGGTTATATTTATTCTGGAGCAGTAGCTTGCTGGTCGTTTTATTCTCTTTCTTTAGCTTCTCCGGTAGATACCATAGTTATAATTGGGCCAAATCATCGGGGAGTGGGTAAAAAAGTAGCTTTGAGCGATACTGATGTGTGGGAAACACCTTTGGGAGAAGTAGCGGTAGACCTGGAAGCAGTGGAATTTCTTGCTTCTCATTATCCTCTTTTTTCTCCCGATTCCCGGGCTCATCAACTGGAGCATTCTATCGAGGTTCAGATTCCGTTCTTGCAATATTTTCTTCCTTATCCCTTTCAAATTTTACCTGTTACTGTTTGGGACCAAACTTTAGAAGTGGCTTTAGAAATAAGCCAGGCTCTGCAGGATTTATCCCTAAAGCGCAAGATAGTGATAGTGGCCAGCAGCGATTTTTCTCATTATGAGCCAGCTCAGGTAGCAGAAGCAAAAGATAGCCATGCCATATCTTATATTGTTTCTTTGCAAACCGAGGAGTTCTATAAAGTGATAAGGAGGGAAAATATAAGCATTTGTGGCCCGGCAGGAATTGCTGCTTTAATGGACTTTCACAAAAGCTGTTCACGGGGGGAAGGGAAACTTCTCTTTTACTCCCATAGTGGGAAGATAACCGGTGACTATCAAGAAGTAGTAGGATATACTTCTCTCATTTTCCCTGTTGCTACGGACTAAAAGCCAGGGTATCGGTCTTGGGGGACTAATTTGTTCTAAATTTTTAGTAAGAAGTTTTTAGTAGTTTTTACTGGATTCTGGAATTTATAGAGTACTAAAAGTCAACTTTAAGGAGGTATGGTGATAATGGCAGCTACCAAATTGGGTATTATTGGAGCAGGAAGTGCAGCATTTTCCCTGAGATTAGTGGGAGACATCTGTAAAACGAAGGAGTTATCTGGTAGTCTTATATCCTTTATGGATATTGATAAGGACAGGTTGAACGCAGTGTATATCCTGGCCAGGAAATACGCTGAAGAATTGGGAGCTAATTTGAAATTTGAAACCACCACCAGCGTGGAAGACGCAATAAAAGACTCATCTTTTGTTGTTAATACAGCACTGGTTGGTGGACATGGTTATTTTGAAAAAGTTAGACAAATTTCTGAGAAATATGGTTATTATAGAGGGATAGATTCTCAGGAATTTAATATGGTTTCTGATTATTATACGATTAGTAATTTCAACCAGTTAAAATTTATGTATGACGTGGCAAAAATGATAGAGAAATTTTCACCAAAAGCCTGGCTTTTGCAAGCAGCAAATCCTGTTTTTGAACTGACTAATTTGATATCCAGGAATGTTCCTATAAACATGGTGGGTATATGTCACGGTCATCATGGTATAGACCAGATAATAGAGGTTCTGGGATTGGATAAAAATAAAGTGGACTGGCAGGTTGCCGGAGTAAACCACGGAATATGGCTGACCAGGTTTTTGTACGAAGGGGAAGATGCCTACCCTCTGATTGATAAATGGTTTGAGAAAGGACTTGTAAGTTGGAAACCAACAAACCCATTTGATGACCAGCTATCTCCCGTGGCGAAGGATATGTATGAATTCTATGGGAAAATGCCTGTTGGAGACACAATAAGGAACGGAAGCTGGAAATACCATTATAATCTCGAAACTAAGAAAAAATGGTTCGGTGAACCATGGGGAGGAGTGGATTCAGAGTTAGGCTGGAAGTGGTATCAGGAAAGACAGGCAGAAGTTGCAATAATTATGCAAAAAGTGGCAAAGTACTTTCAAGAAAATCCAGAGGCAAGATTGTTATCTCAGAAAACATATGACGAAATAATTTCTCTTGCTAAAGGTGAAGTTAAAGAGGGATTTGCACAGGAAGTATTTAGAATTTTAGATCCGGAAAGAAAAAGTGGAGAACAGCATATTCTGTTAGCCAATGCTTTATTAAATAATGAGAAAGTTGATCTTGTTTTAAATGTACTTAATAAAGGAACAATCCCGGGGATTCCAGACGATGTTGCGGTGGAAATCCCGGTTTATGCAGATAAAGATGGGATACATCCTTACCAGATAGAACCAGATATCCCGGAAAGAATTAAAAAGATGTACCTTATGCCAAGAATTTTAAGAATGGAGTGGGCTTTGGAAGCTTTCTTGACCGGAGATAGAAGAGTCTTGGAAGAGTTCTTAATAAGGGACCCCAGAACCAGATCTTATGACCAGGTGGTTAAAGTAATAGACGAGATACTTGCTCTTCCTGAAAACGAAGAGATGAAGAAACATTATTCAAATTCCCGAAAATAGCACAATTTCTTTTGAGAGACGAGGTAAGGGACTGATAATTTCGAGGAGCTATCTTAAACTGGTTTATAGTATCCCGCAAAACTGGTTAAAATATTAAAACTTTTAAAAAGTAAATTACACCGGAAGTCAAAAACTCAAGGTTGTTACACACAGAGAAAGACAAAGTCTTTCTCTGTGGCCTTTATTTCTTTTGTTTTTTTAAGTTTTCTTAATCTTGTGTCGCAGACTGCCTTTTTCTCCAGCATACTGGTGGATATTTTCCCACCAGCAGTTTTTGTTTATTTGCTTTTTGGGGGTTATAATGGGGTTTACCCCACTGAGGGATGTTTTCTCCCTCAGTAGTCTTTGCTTTTTAAGTTTCTTATCTTTTTCCTTTATCTTTTTTGGGGGACTATAAAGAGGAGCACCCCTTTATAGTCTTTATAATAGATTTTGCGGTTAACTATAAAGATTGTTTTAAGAGCGTTTTTAAATCTTCATCTAAAAAGGTGGCGTGATATTTTAGGACTCTATCAAAGATGAATATTATAGATATAAGAGTTCTAGAATCTCTTTTATTGTCCTTGAGGAAGTTGTTTTTTTGCCCGGTAAAAGCTCTTATTCAAGGGTGGAGTTGTGTATGCTTTTTTAACCTTTTCGGGGGATGAACCCCTTATACTGGAAGATCTTTTCTCTCCAAGTAGTCTTTTGTTTTTTCTTATTTTACCGCCTTTTTCCTTTTTCCTTTACAGGGAGCTAGGATGGGGTATTGTTCTTCCTAGATTCCTGAGGTTTTTATCAGGAATCTAAATGTTCTTTAAAAACACAGACCCGGCTTAAACATTGCTGGGTGACGGAAGATAAGAAGGGTAGCTCAAGACTTACAAAGATAGATATGCTTCTTGAGTTTTTCAAACAGCCTCACTTTTCGTTGACAAATCTTATTTAATATTGTAAAATTTTCTAAACTTTAGAAAATTTTACAAAGGTGAAAAATGGCTAAATTAAAAGAAATAGCCGAGCGAGCGAATGTCTCAGTTGCTACAGTTTCCCACGTTATAAACGGTACTCGTCCGGTGAGCGATGCTCTTCGCAAAAGGGTTTTAGAAGCTATGAAGGAACTGGGGGTGGAAGTAAGCGTCTCTCACCCTAAAAATGAGTCATCACATCTCATTGCCATGGTTATAGATGATATATTCAACCCTTTTTTTATTGAAGTTTTTGCCGCAGCGGAAAGCACTGCTCGCACTATGGGTTATCATCTTCTTCTCTTGTCTATAGAAAAAGACTATGACACTTTTTATCTTCAGGATCTGGGAGATAAAAAAGTTGATGGTTTTATATTGGCTACTCGTCTGAGTTTGTCTTACCTTAAAGAATTTTTTTCTGCTCAAATTCCCCTGGTTTTCCTGGGAGGAGTTTTAGATAGTCCTTTTTCTCGTAGTATTCTTTTTCCCGATGAAGAGGGGGCTTATCTTGCTACTCGCCATCTGGTAGATTTAGAACATTCCCGGATTCTTTGTGTAGGTGGCCCTTCTAAGAGCTCTCTTTTTCGTAACCGGTTTCAGGGTTATAAGAGGGCTTTGAGGGAAAAACAAATTCCTGTAGACCCACAATTAATGGTAGAAATTACTCCTACTTTTGAAGAGGCTCGTCAATTGGGGTTAAAATATCTTTCTCTTGAAAACCAGATAAGTGCCGTTTTTGCTCATAACGATCCGACTGCTTGTGGAATTATGGCTGCCGCTCAAGAGCTGGGTAGAAAGGTTCCGGAGGATTTATCAATAGTTGGTTTTGATAATACTTTTTTTACCCAGTTAACCTGCCCCCCCTTGACCTCGGTAGAAATTCCCAAAAAATTAATCGGTAAACGGTCGGTGGAGCTATTGATTCGCCTGATGAATAATGACGGAGTGCAGTCCTATGTAATTGAAGAGGCGAAGCTAATAGAGAGAAAATCTACTGCCTTTTTTCGGAAAAATAACCTGGGGGTGTAAAGATTGGATAAAGAAGCAAAGATAACGGTAGTTGGAGCAGGGAGTGCAGCTTTTGGTCTGTCAACTTTGGTGGGGATACTGCGTCATCCTGATTTACAAGGAGTGGAACTATTTTTGCACGACATCAATGAAAATGGTTTAGAAAAAATCAGAAAATTGGCCGAGAAAATGAATAATGCCTGGGGCTCCGGTATGAAAATTAACAGTTCCGTAGAGAGAGAAAAGGCTCTAGAAGGAGCAGATTTTGTAGTTCTTTCCATTGCTATTGACCGGGAAAAATGCTGGAGATTAGATCGAGATATTGCTATTCGCTATGGTATCAATCATTATGCTGAGAATGGAGGACCAGGTGCTTTTGCCCATACGGCTCGTAATTTGTCAGCTATTATGCCCATTCTTCAGGATATGGAAAAATATTGCCCGCAAGCTTGGCTTTTGAACTTTACTAACCCGGTTCCCAAGATTTGCACCGCGGCCAATTTATATTCCAATATAAAGACCATTGGCATCTGCCATCAGATTAATTTTGGTTATTTTATCTTAGCTGCTCTTTTTGCCGATGAGCTGGATTTACACCTCCCTCGAGACTTTAACTTTCGATGGAATGACCAATCTCTATCTCTTTTTCAGATTATGAGTAAAAAAGCTAAAGAAAAGTTTCTTATCCGAGCCTGGGGGCTTAATCATTTTACCTGGATGGTAAATGTGACGGAAAAGGGGACGGGAAGAAATGTGTATCCCGAGATCGAAAAAAGAATGGAAACTCTTCCTCCTTCTTTTGAGCCTCTGACCCAGGAAGTTTTTCAGATTTTTGGTCTTTTACCGGTTCCCGGGGATTGCCATCTCTGTGAATATCTTCCTTACACTCATAATATAAATCGTAAAACCTGGGAAAGGTATGACATTCAGATGTACGATTTTGAATGGGCGGAGAAAGGGAGACAAAAAATGTGGGAAAAAATTGATAGAGTAGTAGAAGGAAAAGAATCACTTAAAGGATGGGAAGAAGTAGAAACAGAAAGAGGAGAGTTTATTATTGCTGGGATATTGAAGAACCTCAATTCTTATGAAGAAGCAATTAATATTCCCAACCGGGGATATATAGTTAATTTACCCGATGAAGTGATAATAGAAGTCCCGGCGATTTTAGGTAGTGAAGGCCCGGTAGGTTTAGGAGGATGTGAACTTCCTGAACCCATTGCTGAACTGTGTCGAAGACAGTCTCTTATAAACGAGTTAGTGGTAAGGGCTATTGTGGAAGAAGATCGAAAATTGGCTCAAGAGGCTTTTGCTCTGGATCCCATGGTTGATGACCTTGAAGTAGCGAAAAAACTTCTGGATGATTACCTAAAGACTTTTGATTCTTATTTAAGTTTTAAGTTATAGGAGGTGATGCGGGGAAATCTGGCTAAAATAGAAAGAGCTGGTAAGGGGAAGTCGTGTAGTAATTGGTGGTAAGGAAACTTTTTAGTATAGTGTGATTGATTTTGAAAAGGAGGAAAAAGATGAGGAAAATAGTGTGGTCGGTGGTGCTGGCTATTTTGCTGGTTGGTGCAGCTGGTGTGAGCTTTGCGCAAGTTTTACCGGAGATTCCCAGAACTGAGACTCTCATCGTTGATATCTTACATGGACGGATTGGAAACCCAGGAAATTTTAATGTTTGGATTCCAGGATCTCAAGCCGGTCATGGGCTTCAACAAATGTTGATGGATGCTTTATGGTATGTAGACCCTCAGACAGGTGAATGGATTAATGCTTTAGCCGCAGAAGAGCCAAAATATAACGAAGACTTTACTAAGATGACGATAAAAATCAGAGAAGGAATTTACTGGAGCGATGGAGAGCCTTTCACTGCTGATGATGTTGTATTTACTGTTAAAAATATTCAAAGCCATCCTGGAATGAACTCTCAGCCTCAACTTCAAGAGTACGTGAAAGATATTTATAAAACAGATGATTATACAGTAGAGGTGGAACTTACCAAATCATATTCTAGAATGCATAACATATTTACTTCTCTGGTTTACGGAGCTCTTTTCATGCAGCCCAAACACATATGGGAGAAAGTTGAGAATCCTCTGGCTTTTGATTTCAACCCCCCTGCCTCGCTGGGCCCGTATGTACTCGATAGTTATGATCCTCAGGGATACTGGTTCTTGTTTAAAAAACGCGATGACTGGCAAAGGACAAGCGTGGGACAATTGTATGGCGAACCAAAACCAAACTATGTACTCTTCATTTACTACGGTGCAGATGATAGAAAAGTGATGGCCCAAGCCAGACATGAATTAGATATGATCTTCGATTTAACTCCTGAAGCATGGGAGGTTTTAAGAGAAAGAAATGAATACTCAGTAGTGTGGTACAAAGATTTCCCGTGGGCATGGATGGACGATGTAAACTCAAGAGGAATGTTTCTTAATAATGCCAGATATCCTTTTGAGATTAAAGATGTAAGATGGGCACTAACTCTGGCAGTAAATGTAGAAGAAATTGTTATATCAGGATATGCAGGAATAGAGAGAGTATCATCTCTGCATTCCTGTCCCACTCAATATTTTACAGAAATTTACTTTAAACCGTTAGAGCCGTGGTTAGAGGATTTCACCATAGATGGTGACTATAAACCATATGATACAGACGTAGCTTATAGAATTGCAGAGTGGGCTGAAAAGCAATATAACATAAAGGTAGAAGATCCTGAAGCTGTCTGGGGAATCGGTTGGTGGAAATATGATCCTCAAAAGGCCGAAGATTTACTTTTGAAAAATGGATTCTCTAAAGATCAAAACGGAAAATGGCTATTACCTGATGGGACTCCCTGGAAGATAAGTATAATAGCCCCTGCTGATTTTGAAATAGATGCCACCAGGCTCGCTTTTGCAGTTGCAGATCAGTGGAGAAAATTTGGAATCGAGGTAAATGTTGAAACTTTAGAATCAGGTCCATTTTTCTCCAGACAGGCTATAGGAGATTATGATGTAGGGTCTTTCTGGGGTGGGATGTTAGCCTCTTCTGGTATTCCAGATATATGGACGTTTATAAATGGTTTTAAATCCGAATTCTTGCAACCTTTAGGAACTGCTGTGACTACCGCAAATAATTACCGATGGAAAGTTCCTGAGAGAGTGGATCAAATAATAGATGAGATGGGTACTTTGTATCCTGGAGATCCTAAAATAATAGAGCTGGCTCAAGAATTTTACAAACTCGCAGTAGAAGATATGCCCACCATTCCTATGGTAATAAACAAAAAATTTAACGCTAACGACAATTATTACTGGACAAATTACCCTAGTGCTGATAACCCTTATATGGCAAATGTTTGTTGGTGGGCTGAATTCAAGTTTATGCTCCCCAGGATTGAACCCACAGGGAGAGAATAGATTCTCTTAACTCGTTGAGCCCGCTCAACTTGAGCGGGCTCAATTTGGAAACAAGGATTTTAAGTTTTAAGGATAAAATCTACAAGTTGGAAAGCCTAAAATTGAGTGCTGATGGGTATAAAATAAACTATAATATATTTTCTGGAGCAGATTGTAAGACTCCAGACACAGGACTGGTTAGAAAAGTGGAGGGAAAAATTTTGTGAATGCCTTAAAAACTTATGTTCTTCCTCGCTTAATTCAGTACTTAGTAGTTATTTTTGTTGGAATAACCATAACTTTTATAATTCCCAGATTAACTCCTATAGACCCTGTTCAAAGCGCTATTAACCGCCTGACATCATACGGAGGGATATATATGGAGCCACAGGCGGTTGAGAGCCTACAAAATACTTTAAAAGAATTATACGGATTAGAAGGAAGCTTGCTGGAACAATATTTTGCCTTTTGGAGACATCTTTTTACTCTGGACTTTGGACCATCTTTATCCATGTTTCCAGCTCCGGTTATAGAAATTATTGCAAATTCTCTTTCCTGGACTGTTTTTTTGCTTTTAACGACTTTGCTAATATCCTGGATAATTGGAAATATCCTTGGAGGGTTAGCGGGATATTTTAAAGACAAAAAATGGTCTAACGTGTTAGCTATTATAGCTATGAGCATATACCCTATTCCATATTATGTTATGGCATTGATTTTAGTAATTTTGTTTGTATATGTGTTTCCGGTGTTTCCGATGATGGGAGGTTATAGCATAGGAGTGCAGCCTTCCCTAACTTGGGCTTTCATTTTAGATGTTTTAAGACACAGTATATTGCCTGCTATTTCTCTCATAATAATTGGAATTGGCTGGTGGTTTTTAAGTATGAGGTCAATGACATCCAATGTGGTAGCTGAAGATTATGTTACCTATATAGAATTTGCAGGTTTACCCAAACATAAAATACTTTTTAGCTATGTCATGAGGAATGCCATACTCCCTCAAGTAACTGCTTTGGCTTTACAGATAGGAGGTATATTTAATGGAGCAGTTATAACTGAGGTAGCTTTTTCTTATCCTGGGGTGGGGTTGTTATTAAAAAATGCTATTACTAATGGAGACTTTAATTTGATGATGGGAATTGCGGTTTTCTCAATAATAGCTATAGCTACTGCTTCACTGGTGATAGATTTAGTGTATCCTTTGTTTGATCCAAGGATAAGGTATAGATAAGGTGATGGGATGTTTGTCATATTAAAAGATCTCTTTAAAAAAGATAGAAAATTTCTTTTCGGTTTTACCGTGATATGTATTTTAGCCTTTTTAGCTATATTATCATTTTTTTCTCCCTATGATCCCAGAAGTTGGAGTGTGGTTCCCAAAGATAGACCTCCCAGTTTTCAACATATTTTAGGGACCAATTCAATGGGGCAAGATATATTTTGGAATACTACTCATGCTTTGAAAAACTCTTTTACACTTGGGATAACAACTGCTGTCGTAGCTACTATTATCGGTACTATTGTGGGTCTGATAGCAGGGTATAGAGGGGGAACATTGGATAGATTTTTAATGTCCATAAATGATAGTTTCATAGTTTTGCCCTCTTTGCCGATTCTTGTCTTTCTTTCCTTTTCTCTAAGAGAAAAGATGACCATGTTTGTTCTGGGATTAACGCTTTCGGTATTCTCATGGCCCTGGGGAGGTAAACAAGTTCGGGCTCAGGTATTAAGTTTAAGGGAGAGAGAATTTACTTACACATCCGTTTTTTCGGGAATGAATATGTGGAAAGTAGTTTTTCGGGAACACTTACCTTTTGTTATTCCATGGGTTATTGCAAATTTTATAAATACGATACTCTGGGCGCTGGGAATGGAAATTACCTTATCAGTTCTCGGCTTAACCAGTTTGGAAACTCCAACGATTGGAACAACGATTCACTGGGCTATGCAATATCAGGCCATCTTTAGAGGAATATGGTGGTGGTTACTTACGCCTATAATTCTTTGTGTTTTACTTTTTATTGCTTT
This sequence comes from Candidatus Atribacteria bacterium, assembly GCA_035593465.1. Taxonomy (GTDB): domain Bacteria; phylum Atribacterota; class Atribacteria; order Atribacterales; family Caldatribacteriaceae; genus Sordicultor. Next base: position 12,343 of record DAOSVE010000011.1, read on the forward strand.
GTACATGCTTTCTGTGAGCATCAGCGAATTTTTGGATCCGAGAACTAGATTACAAAGGATAAGAATGGGAGGATAATTATAGATGTCGCTTCTCGAAGTGGAAAATCTCTCTGCGTATTACATCACCCACGCTTATGGGATAAAAAGAGATGTTAGAGCAGTAGATAATATTACGTTCTCAATTGAGGAAAATGAAATTGTGGGGTTAGCAGGGGAATCGGGTTGTGGGAAAAGCACTTTAATTAAAGTACTTTTAGCTATAATAAAACCTCCTCTCCGGATTTTGAGTGGTCAAGTTAACTATTCTTATGATGATAAAAAATTTAATCTCCTGACCCTAGAGGGGAAACAATTAAGAAGGGTACAATGGGAAGATATATCCTATATTCCCCAAGGCTCTATGAGCACTCTTAATCCGGTAAGAAAAATTAGAAAAACCTTTGAAGACGTTATAAAGGCTCATAAAAGAGGTGAAAGCAAGGAAGAGTATGAAAAGCTCATGGAAGAACATATAAAATATCTGGGTCTTCCTCTGGAGGTTTTAGATTCTTACCCTCATCAACTCTCTGGAGGTATGAGACAAAGAACTACAATAGCTCTGGCAACTATCCTGAGACCTAAAATAATATTTGCTGATGAACCAACCACAGCTTTAGATGTTGTGGTTCAAAGAGGAGTAATACAAATGCTTAAAAAATTACATAAAGAACAAAAAAACACGATGCTGATAGTAACCCATGATATGGCAGTGCATGCCAATGTTGCCGAAAAGATAGCAGTTATGTATGCGGGGAAAATAGTGGAAATAGCTGAGAAAAAAGAGCTATTTACTGATCCGAAGCATCCTTATTCTCAATTTTTAATACAGTCCCTACCTAGGATTGGAGACAAGAAACGAAGGACTAGTGCTCCCGGGAACCCCCCATCTTTAGCTAATCCTCCCTCTGGATGTCGATTTCATCCCCGATGTCCTTATGCGAAAGATGTGTGTAAGAATTACGCACCGAAGCTCATAAAGTATGAGGAATTTCATAATATAGCTTGTTTTTTATACTCCTCTGAAACAGAGGAAGGTGAGAAAATTGTCCAGGAAGTTATTAGAAGTTAAAAATGTTGTAAAAATCTTTCATATAGGGGGAAGATTTTTAGGAACCAAATTAAAAGCAGTTAATAATGTGAGTTTTGAAATAGATTCTGAAAAACCTGAAATATTAACTTTTGCAGGAGAGACAGGTAGTGGAAAGACAACTCTGGCCAGGATGATTCTGGGGTTGGAACCACCAACTTTGGGAGAAATAACATACAAAGGGAAAAACGTCACCAATATCAAAAAAAGGGAAGAACTGCTAGAGTATATGAAGGAAGTCCAGCCCATATTTCAAAATCCCTTCGAGACTTTTAATCCTCTGAGAAAAGTAGATTCTTACCTTTTTGAGACAGCGGGAAATTACAATTTAGCAAAAACTAGGAAAGAAAAAATGAAAGTAGTTGAGGAAGCCTTAAAATCAGTGGGACTGACTTTAAATGAGGTACAGGATAGATACCCGAATGAATTATCAGGAGGACAGCTACAAAGAACATCGGTAGCCAGAGCCTTAATAACCAGACCTTCTTTGCTGATAGCCGATGAGCCTGTTTCTATGGTTGATGCATCTTTGCGGATGTCTATAGTTAACTTATTTAGTGATTTGAAAAACGATTACAACGTTACTGTTTTATACATAACCCATGATCTTGCCACTGCATATTATATAAGCGATAGAATTGCAATAATGTTGAGAGGAGATGTAGTAGAGTTTGGAGATATTGACAAAGTTATGCTTTCTCCACTCCATCCTTATACCCAGGTACTATTGAAATCAGTACCTCAACCAGATCCTGAGGGAACGTGGAAAGAAGATATAAAACTATCTTCTTTGGAGGTAAAGGAGTTTTCAAGGTTGGGCTGCAAATTTTACGAAAGGTGTCCTTCGGCTATGAAAATCTGCAAGGATGTTGAACCGCCGAACGTTTTTAAAAATGGAAGAGATGTAAAATGTCATCTGTACTCCCAGAAATTGGAAGAAAGAGAAGAAGCTTGAAGAGATTTACTGTAGGGAAGTAATATTTGCGTGGTAAAATTAGAAAAAAATGGGGAGGTAGAGAAATGCAGTATATAGAGCTATATGAAGCTCGAGTTCCGGTTATTGGTTTAGGAACCTGGGATTTACGAGGAGAAATTTGCCAGAGGGCAGTATTAAGTGCTCTTAATCTGGGATATCGTCATATCGACACTGCTCAATCTTATGCCAATGAAGAAGAGATAGGAAAAGCACTACAGAGTTCTCCAGTTCCTCGGGAAGAGATTTTCCTCACCACTAAAGTTTGGTATACTCACTTGCGTTATTCTGAAGTTATTCAGGCTCTGGAAGAAAGTTTGCGAAAATTAAAAACTGATTATGTAGACCTCTACCTTATTCATTGGCCCAGTGAGGATGTTCCTTTAGAGGAAACCATGAGCGCCATGATTAAGGTAAAGGAGGAAGGAAAAACCAGATACATTGGAGTTAGTAATTTTGATGTTCCTCTTTTAGAAAAGGCTCGACAAATTTCTCCTTATCCCATTCTTACTGACCAGGTGGAATTTCATCCCTATTATTCTCAAAGAGAGCTTCTGAACTATTGTCAAAAAAATAAAGTTATTCTTACTGCTTATTCTCCCTTAGCGAGAAGAAGGTTGAGTGATGATCTGTTGTTACAGGAAATAGGCAAGAAATATGGTAAAACGGCTAATCAAGTGGCTCTACGCTGGCTCATTCAACAGGAGATGGTAGTGGCTATCCCTAAAGCTGCCAGCCCTGAGCACCAGAGGGAGAATCTAGATATTTTTGATTTTGAACTCACTCCGGAAGAAATGGAGAAAATTTCTCGTTTAGACCGGAGAGAAAAAGTAGCTTCTCGTATCTAAAATACTCATCATTTCTGGAAAGTTTCAAACACTCTGAAGAATAAAAATTAGCGGGTAATGGCCTCTTTTCCCGGGGGATAAGAAAATCGGGTAGTATTATCGGATAAAGGGCAGCTCTCGCAGGTAGAGTTAGCAAGATCGGTTATTCGATAGTTAATCTGAATTCTTTGGTCTTCTTTTTTAAGCAGAAAAAAGGAAAAAATTATACTGATGGCTACTCCTAAATAATGATATAAAGTTAGAGGAGTGAGATAACGAAGGAGAAAATAAACAAAAAGAGTAAGTAAGATAGGAAAGATGTAAATTAAAAAAGCTATTCCTAAAGCTGCATGGTCTTTTATTTCTACTAATACTCTATCTCCTGGGGAGGCGCTTAATTCATTATAAGCCTTAACCATGTAAAACTCACTTTTAGAGTCATCAATAAGGGGAGAGGAGAGGGGACACTTTCCTTCTCCACAAGAAGTTCCCCTCTCCATTTTTACCCAGCTATATTTTCCTTCGGTTTTTACTACTTGTCCAATTCTTTTCATTTTTACTGTAGACCAATTAAAATATCTTTCCCTTCTACTTTGACCTCATAGACTGGTAAATTCTCTTTAGCTGGTCCTTTTACTACCTGACCTGTGGTTATGTCAAAGTGAGAGCCGTGATAGGGACAGGTAATTATATTTTCTTCTATTTTCCCTTGAGCTAAAGAGAGACCCTTGTGGGGGCAGCGGCTACCGATAGCATAAATTTTCCCCTTCGAATTTAAAAGAAGGATTTTATTTTCTTCTATAGTAATTTCTTTTCTTCCTGACGACAATTCTAAAATTTCTGCTACCTTTTTAAACTCGGCCATGTTTCTCCATCCTCTTTATTGGTTGTAAAAGTCTATTAAAAATAAATCTCTATTTACAGAGACTTATTTCCAATAAAGAACACCTTTTAAGAAATTATATTCCAGACCTGAAGTAAAAGTGCCTTCCTCATTAGCTTTTGCTTTTATAACTTTTTCCGCTTTTTGATCTTGCGTTGCTGATACGCCAGGTATTTTTTCGGTGTTGCTATTTTAATTTCTTAATCTTTTATGCTTTTTGTTTTACATCTTAAGTTATTGTTTATTTGCTAGGGGAGTTAAGCTATAATATCTCAAGAGTATACAATGGTTACTATTTCTAAAGGAAGAGTATTTCGCTTTTATATTGAATCTCGATATCCTTTTGGGGAATTCGCTTTAATCCGTTCTCGGGGGAACCTGGGAGAGGTAGGCTTTGTTTTAGCTGATGAAAATGTGGAGCGTTGGCCGTCTCTTTACCGGAAAGCCTGGGAAATAGCCAATTATTTCCGTTTAAGGATTAAAGAGTTAGGTCTGGATAATATAGCGGTGGCCGGGGTAGGAAGAGATTTAGATTTTATCACTGCTTCTATCATAATAGACCTTTCTGCTTTTGAGAAAGAAGACATAGAAAAGGTTGCCGATCAGATTATGGGTATTTTGAAAGAAGCTAATCCTTATTATAATAATAAAACTGGAGAGATTGATGAGTGAAAAAGTAGGATTTATTACTATGGGTGAGTCAAAGGGAATAGTAGAGAACCTTCCTGAGTTAAGAGTAGGAATGTTAGGTTATGCTTTTATGGGTAAAGCCCACACCAATGCTTATAAAAAATACCCTTACATTTTCTGGCCACCGGTGGCAATTCCCAGATTGATAGCCATTTGTGGGAGGAATGAAAAAGCAGTGAGAGAAGCTATGATACGCTATGGTTATGAAAAATACTACACCGATTGGAGAGAAATGGTTGAGGACCCGGCAGTACAAATTCTGGATAATAGCAGTCCTAATTATCTTCATGCTGAACCTTCTATTTTAGCTTTAGAAAAAGATAAGAATGTCCTTTGTGAAAAGCCTTTAGCTGGTAATGCTCAAGAAGCTAAAAAGATGTGGGAAGCAGCTCAAAAATCCAGTGCTAAAGCTATGGTGTGTTTTAACTATCGTTTTGTTCCTGCTCTTCGATTGGCTAAAGAGTTTATTTCTTCGGGTAAATTGGGGGAGATATATCACTTTCGGGCGCAATATCTCCAGGAGTGGATTATGGACCCTGATTTTCCCACAATCTGGAGATTGGATAAAAGTGCTGCCGGTTCAGGAGCTCTAGGGGATTTAGGAGCTCATATTATAGATTTAGCTCGTTTTTTAGTGGGAGAAATTACTACAGTTAGTGCTTTAACTCGTACTTTTATTAAGGAAAGAAAGGTAGCAGGAGACCCGGGGAAAAAAGTTCCTGTAACCGTAGATGACGCTTTTGTAGCTCTTGTGGAGTTTGAAAGGGGAGCCATAGGAACGCTGGAGGCTTCTCGTTTTTGTGCAGGAAGAAAAAATTACCAATTTATAGAAATTAATGGTTCTCGAGGTAGTATCCGCTTTAACTTAGAAAGATTAAATGAGCTGGAAGTTTACCTGGTAGGAGAGGAACCCAAAATATTTCAGGGGTTTCATGATGTTTTAGTTACTGAAAGCTTCCATCCTTTCTATGAATATTGGTGGCCTCAAGGCCATATTATTGGTTGGGAACACACTTTTATTCATGCAGTGGCTCATTTTCTAGATGCTATAGTTAATAATAAAGATGTTGCTCCTTATGGAGCTACTTTTGAGGATGGTTATCGATGTGCAGTAATCTGTGATACCATACTCCAGTCGGCGGAATCAGGTAAAAGAGAAGCAATTCCACAGGATTGAAAATAAACTTTATTTACAGGGGGAACTATGAAATATCGAGGTAAAGTAATAGTAACTTTGAAACCGGGAGTTTTTGATCCGCAGGGGGTTACCATTCGTAGTGCTTTGCATACCCTGTCTTATAGGGAAGTAGAAGAAGTTAAAACTGGTAAGTACTTTGAAATAGTTTTAGAATTAGAAAATCTTTCGCAAGCAGAAAAGCGTCTTCAGGGAATGTGTGATCAACTCCTATCTAACCCGGTAATTGAAAGTTATTCTTACCAGATAGAAGAAATGAAAGACTGAGGATGAAAATGAAATTCGGAATAGTGGTTTTTCCTGGGTCTAATTGTGACTATGATTGCTATCATGTTTTGTCTCAGGTCCTGGGGGTAGAAACAGTGTTTATCTGGTATGGTGATAGAAACCTGAAAGACTGTGACTGTATAGTATTGCCTGGTGGGTTTAGTTATGGTGACTATCTTCGAGCCGGAGCTATTGCCCGTTTTTCCCCAGTGATGGAAAAGGTAAAAGAATTTGCCGAAAACGGGGGGTTGGTTATAGGAATCTGTAACGGTTTTCAGGTTCTTACTGAAGCCGGGATTTTACCTGGAGCTCTTCTTCCCAATAGAGATGGACGTTTTATCTGTCGCCATGTCTATTTGAGAGTGGAAAATAATCAGACTCCTTTTACTCTTTTATTTACTCCGGGAGAAGTAGTGAAAATTCCCATTGCTCATCAGCAAGGTAATTTTTTTATTGACCCTCTTTGTCAGGAAGAAGCTAAAAAGCAGGTAGTTTTCCGCTATTGTAGTTCTGAGGGAGAGGTGGGCTCTCGTTATAACCCCAATGGTTCCTGGGAAAATGCTGCAGGGATTATCTCGAGGGAAGGTAATGTTCTGGGGATGATGCCTCATCCTGAGAGAGCAGCAGAAGCGATTCTGGGTTCAGCAGATGGTCGAAGGGTGTTTCTCTCAGTTATAAAGTGGTGGGAGGAGAAAAAGTGGAAGTAACAAATGGCGCAAATATTGCTAAAGAATTGGGTTTGAGAGAGGAGGAATACGAAAGGATTCTTACTATATTAGGGAGAGTTCCTACTCCTACTGAAATTGCTATGTTTTCTGTAGAATGGTCAGAACACTGTGGTTATCCTCATTCCCGAAAGTGGTTAGAGTTGCTTCCCCGAGAGGGTGAGTTTTCTCCTCTTCTGGGAGAGGATGCTGGCGGTATAGTTTATGATGGTTTAGCTATAGTATTCAAAATGGAAAGCCATAACCATCCTTCTCAGATAGAACCTAAACAGGGGGCAGCTACAGGAATTGGAGGTATTATTCGAGATATATTAGGAAGTGGAGCGCGACCTATTGCTTGCCTCGATTCTCTGCATTTTGGCCCTTTGGAAGATCAGCGTTCTTTGTATGTATATCGGGGAGTAGTAGAAGGAATAGCGTTTTACGGTAACTGCGTAGGAGTACCTACGGTAGCCGGAGAATTGTATTTTTATCCTGCTTTTCGAGGAAATTGCTTGGTAAATGTAATGTGTTTAGGTATTGCTCCCCGGGAGAACTTAACTCAGGCTAAAGCACAAGGAGAGGGAAATTATATCGTTTATGTGGGTAATAAAACCGGAAGAGATGGAATAGGAGGATGCAGTATATTAGCTTCTCAAGAATTCGGGGTAAAAGAAGAGAAAAGGCCTAGCGTTCAGATTGGTGACCCTTTCGCAGAAAAATGCTTGATTGAGGCTACTCTGGAAGCTCTGAATACCGGGTATGTGGTGGGAGTTAAAGATATGGGAGCAGCAGGCCTTACCTGTTCTACAAGTGAAATGGCTGCCAGTGGAGAAAGTGGGGTAGAAATTAATCTGGATTTAGTTCCTCTCCGGGAAGAAGAAATGGAACCTTGGGAGATAATGATGTCTGAATCTCAAGAACGAATGCTCCTCTGTGTCAGGAGAGGTTATGAGGAAGATATTATTCAGATTTTCCGAAAATGGGGGTTAGAAGGAGAAATAATAGGAGAAGTTAAAGATACAGGTAGAGTGACAATAAAGTATCAGGGAGAAGTGGTGGCTGATATACCGGCACTAGAATTAACTAAACCTCCGGTTTATACTCCTCCTCGGGAAAAACCTCTTTATTTAGATGAGGTCAATAATTTTTCTCTAGAAAGTATTCCCCTCCCTTCAGATTATGAAGAAATTTTATGGCGTATGGTTTCTTCAGAAAATCTTTCTTCTCGTCGTCCTGTTTTTGAGCAATATGACCATATGGTGGGAATTAATACCGTTCTTCTCCCTGGTTTGGGAACTGTAGTATTGAGGGTGAAGGGCAAAAAATGGGGAATAGCAGTTACTACTGATTGTAATCCACTTTATTGTTATCTTTCTCCTCGAGAAGGAGCTAAAATGGCGGTGGCTGAAGCAGCCCGGAATTTGAGTGCTTGTGGAGCTAAACCTGCCGGAGTTACCGATTGCCTGAACTTTGGCAATCCTGAAAAGCCTGACCGTTATTGGCAATTTGTGGAAGCTATTGAAGGTTTAAGCGAAGCCTGTCGTTTTTTTGGTATTCCGGTAGTGAGTGGAAATGTTTCCTTTTACAATGAAAATCCTCAAGGAACAATTTTCCCTACCCCTACCATAGGAATGGTGGGAATAATAGAAGATGTAGAAAAAGTAGTTAGTGCTGGATTCAGAGAAGACGATTTAATCGTGGTTCTTCTGGGTGAAACCAAAGAAGAACTGGGAGGAAGCGAATATCTCCGGGTTATCCATCATCGAGAAGAAGGGCCCCCTCCTCAAGTAGATTTGCAAAGAGAGAAAAATCTGCAAGAGCTCCTTATAACTTTAGTAAGAGAAGGGGTTGTTTCCTCAGCTATTGACTTGAGTGAAGGAGGACTAATTCTGGCACTCGTAGAATCTTCTGTTATAAAAGAAAACCCTCGAGGAGCAATTGTAGACCTGGAATGTCTGGGAGATATGAGGGAAGATGTTTTGCTTTTTGGAGAGAGTGGAGGAAGGGCGCTCGTGAGTCTGAGAGGAGAATCGTTGAGTTCTTTACACCGCCTTTCCGGAGAATTAGGTGTTCCTTACCAGGTGATAGGAAAAACTGGGGGAGAGAAATTAATTATTAAAAAGGGAGAAAAACTACTTGTTTCATTACCGGTAGAGGAGTTGAAAAACTGCCGGGAGAGAGGTTTGGGAGAATAAGATAAGGTGGATGGAAAAGAAAAGTGTGGTATATTTGGGATATATGGTCTGAAGAATGCTTCTGAGTTAACTTATCTGGGTCTTTTTTCTCTTCAGCACCGGGGGCAAGAAAGTGCTGGTATAGCAGTATCAGATGGAAAAACAGTGCGAGAGAAAAAAGGAATGGGTCTGGTTTCTGAGGTTTTTACTCCTCAGAGCCTTAAAGGTCTTCCTGGCCATATCGCTTTAGGGCATGTTCGTTATTCTACTACTGGTTCCTCTTCTTCTCGTAATATTCAGCCTTTCATCGGAGAGAGTCGCTTTGGTCATTTAGCTATTGCTCACAATGGAAACCTGACCAACGCTCTGGCTCTGTGGAAAAAATTGAGTGAAAGGGGAGCGGTATTTCAATCTTCCATGGATACTGAACTCATTCTCCATCTCATAGCTCAAGGTTCTTTCGATGGTTTAGAAGATTCTCTGAAAGACGCCCTGTGGCAAATACAGGGTGCTTTTTCTCTGGGGATTCTTTCTTCTCATCAACTAATCGCTGTGCGAGACCCCTGGGGTTTTCGCCCTCTGTCTTTGGGGAAATTAGGTGATGGCTATATAATAAGTTCGGAGAGTTGCGCCTTCAACGTACTGGGAGCAGAATTTGTGCGGGAAATTGAGCCCGGAGAGATGATTATAATTGATGAAAAAGGATTACGTTCTTTTTTTTATGCTTATTCTCCTCGCAAAGCTTTTTGTATTTTTGAATTGATTTACTTTGCTCGTCCTGATAGCGTGGTATTTAGTAACCAGGTTTATCAGGCTCGCAAGAACATGGGCAAAGTATTGGCCGAGGAAGAAGATTGTTCAGCAGATATGGTAGTACCTATTCCTGATTCAGGGACTTTTGCTGCTCTGGGATTTTCTGAAGCATCCGGTATACCTTTAGAATTTGCCATGGTACGTAACCCTTATGTAGGAAGAACTTTCATAAGACCGGAACAGGGAGCAAGAGATTTGGCGGTGAAAATAAAACTTGATCCTATTAGAGAGCTCATTCGGGGCAAAAGAATAATTGTTATTGAGGATTCTATAGTGCGAGGAAGTACTTCTCGTCAGAGAATAGCTACCTTGAAGGAAGCAGGAGCTCGGGAAGTGCACATGCGGGTGAGTTCCCCCCCTCATATTTTCCCCTGTCATTATGGTATTGATTTCCCTACCCGGAGAGAATTGATAGCTAGTGATAAGTCTATAGAAGAGGTAAAGAAATATTTAGGTCTGGATAGTTTAAGGTATATAACTATTGAGGGCTTAAAAAACAGCGTAACCCCTCCGGGAGAAAATTATTGTTTTGCCTGTTTTAATGGTGATTATCCAGTCACTCCTCAAGAAGGAGGAAAACTGATTCTGGAAAAAAGACAGGTTATCAACCAATGTTAGCCAATGTTAGTTTCCTCCTTCTTGTTTTTTAAAGCGTGACAGGCTCAGGCAGGTTTTAGTGATTTAAGGAGCCTAGCTAGTTCTCGAGCATAAAGCTGGCAATCTTTTTTTGCTCCATCATCAAAAGTGCTTACTGCTACCGGTCCATAGTGACTTCCCTCAGCCACTCCTTTTATTACCATCCCGTGAATTAAAAGAGCGGATAGAATTGACCAGATGGTAGTTTCGTTGCCCCCTGCCCGGTTAGCAGAAGAAGAAAAAGCTCCTCCTATTTTACCGTTTAAATCACCATGAAGTTTGATGCTCTCATCTAACATTTCTTTGATTTCTGCAGCCATTGTTCCGTAATAGGTAGGAGAACCAATTACTATCAAGTCATATTTTTTAAAGTCATCTACTTGAAACTGAGAAACATCAACTAAGTCGGTAGAAACTCCTTCTTGACTCAGAGTTCCAGCAATGGTTTGAGCCATTTTTTCAGTTATTCCAGTACGGGTGTAATAAAGCACTAAAGCTAGTGACATATGATTTTTCCTCTCTCTATAAATAGTCAAACATGCTTTTTATGGAAATTTCCCCTTCAATATCTTTGATAATTTTTTCTTTACCCGGGAACAGAGCAAAGAAGTTTTCTCCAGAGTAGTTTTCGTCATTAACTCTTATATTTACTCCCAGAGCTGGTTTTTCGCATTTTAATACTAGGTCTTTTCCCGCTTTTTCATAACTTATTCGGGGGTCTTCTAAATGATGGAGTCTCAAATCGGCAAATATTTCATGGTTCTCAATTATTATTTCTTCTTTTTGTTTTAATTTGAGATAAGCTACTGCAGATTCTAAAATAGAAGGGTCGACTTCTAATTGACCAACTAAAATTACTGAGTCTTCGGGAACTTTAAAGTTGCGGTAGGTCTCTTTCTTCAATAAATTGCCTTTAAGCCCCCATAATTCAAATTCTAAATTTACTTCACTATAACCTCCATCGTTTATTATTGAAATAAATATCTGTCCGTCTTTATTTTTAGCTATGGGAAGCAAGCTACTGTAAAATCTTCTAGTATAGAAATATAAAGCTTTGGGTCTTTTAAAATAATCTATGGATGACCAGCTAAAAACTGGCCAGGAGTCATTTATTTGCCAGTAAAGTGTTCCAGCGGTTCTGTATTTCCTACTTCTCCAGTGTTCTACCCCTGCTTTAATAGCTTCTGCCTGATTTAATTGGGTGAGATAAACAAGAGAATCAAAGCTAGATATTAAACCATAGTGATTGTTTATAAACTTTAATAGTCTTTCTGGTCCTTCCACTTGTTTATTATGATTTAACATGACTGGTGAAAACAGGTTTTTATCTTTTTCTGAGGCAAAGAAATCTATGGTTTTCGCATCAGGTGCAGCTTGAAATCCGAATTCGCTGACAAATTTGGAGGTGTCTCTATAGTAATATTTATAATCTTGCCAGCCCGACCAGATTTCCCATACATGCCTATCTCCAGCTTTATTTGAATTGGCTCGTTCCCCTCCATAGGGGCTGGAAGGCCAGTAAAGTCTTGAGGGGTCTTCTTCTGAACATATGAGGGGAAAGTCTTCTAAATACAACCTATTACCTAAGTTTTTCCCGTCTACTTTTATTTTGTAATCCCATTCCTCAAATCCCCAGTTATTTTCGTTATTTCCACACCAGATGGCGATACTGGGGTGACTTCTGAGTTTTATAACATTATGCCTTACCTCTTCGTTGGCCAGTTTTCTGAACCAGTTTATATGGTCGGGATATTCGGCACAGGAAAACATAAAATCTTGCCAGACTAAAATACCTAATTCATCACAATAGTCATAAAAAGCAGGGTCTTCATATAATCCACCACCCCAGATTCGTAGCATGTTCATATGGGCATCTTTAGCCATCTGGAGCAAAGTTTTATAGTCTTCCTTGGTTAACCAGCTTAAGATATTTTCTCCTGGTATCCAGTTGGCACCTTTAGCAAATATTTTTTTCCCGTTTATCTCAAAAATGAAACTTTCACCTTCGCCATCGTTTTCTCTTATTACTTTTACCGTTCTAAACCCGATTTTCTTTTTTTCGGTATATATTTCTTTTTCATTTTTGAACAATTTGAATTCTGCAGGATAAAGGTAACTTTCTCCTGAGCCATTGGGATACCACAGTTTTATATCTTTTATTTTTCTTTTCCCTTCAAACTTAAAATTTTTAACATTGCGGGTTACTGGAAAGCTATCTATGCTCTTATTATCCAGGATAATTTCTACTTTGTAGGTCTCGACTTCATTTCCTATAGAATCGATATAGCCGGAAAAGACTACAGTCCCATCTAAGTCTTCAAGATACGCTGTTGAGCCATAGATTCTAGCGTCAGGATAACAATCTAAGTAGACATTTCTATATACACCACTAGTGGCAATTCTTGCTCCCCAGTCCCATCCGTAAGAATATTGTGCTTTTCTTATATATACTCGAGCTGTTTCTTCGCCAGCATGAAGTTTACCATAATTTTTTTCTAAAATTTTTGGTATCTCTAGGGGAGATTCTATTTTAATCTTTAAGAAATTTTCTCCCTCTTTTAAATATTCTTTTACCGGGAGTCGGTATTCGATGAACATGTCTTCAGTTTTTCCTGCAAATTCTCCATTCACATACACTTGAGAAAGAGTATCTACCCCTTCTAATACTAAATCGTAGTTAGTCTCCTGGTCTAATTTATCTATATAGAAAGTTCTCTCATAAACCCAGGATTTTTCTTCCAATCTTCTAAACAGTTTCTCGTTTGTTTCCACATAAGGATGAGGCATTAAATTCAAACGTACCAGGTCTCCTTGTACTGTACCTGGAACATCGCCTTCAAAATCGAATTCCTTTTCCTCATCATAAACTCTCCATTTCCCGTTCAAAGAGATTTTCAAATAAACTCTCCTCCCTCATGTCTTTTTAATTTTTGTAACTCTTAGAAGAGTTACTTTCGACTCTAAAAAATATGGCTCGGATTTTTTAAGTTTATTGTATTATATCATTTGGCATTTTGAATTTACTGAAATATTCTCATTATAGTATCCCCCAAAACTAGCCAGAACTTAATTTTTCTTGCCAAAAGTAAACTCTTTTGTTAATATATGCCGTGATTATTGTCACGGTTCGGAGGTAAAGAGAATGATTGAAGAAGCTATCCAGGAGATTAGGGAATTGGAGAACCTGAAAGAGAGAGAGATAAGCAGTGCCGAGCTGGAGGCAGCTAAAATTATGGCTCAGGTAGAAGACCAGATAGCTGAGATGAGAAAAAAAGCTTTACAAGAGGTAGAAGAAAGAGCTCAATCTCTAAGAGCAGAAATACTCAAGGAGGGAGAGGAAGAGGCCAAGAAGATAGAAGAAGAATTTCGCCATCAAGCTCAAAAATTAGAAAGTGCTGCTTCTTCCCGGATGAAAGACATCGTTTCTCAGCTGGTAAAAGAGATGGGAGAAGAATATGGCAATTAGTGAGATGGAGAAGGTGGGCATCATTGCTCATCACTCTCTACGAAAAGGGATTCTTGACCGGTTACAAGACCTGGGGGTTTTAGAAATATCCGAAGATGAAAAAGAGTTATTTGACGAATTTGTTGCTCCTTCAGGAGAATTAGGAGAATTAGAACGCCGACTGGGAGAGCTAGGCTATTGTTTAGATTTTATTGATAAATATCGCTCAGAAAAACCAGGGATTGTGCAGTCTCTTTTTCCTGCTCCTATTCATATGGAAAAAGAAGATTTCTTGAGCTGTAGTTTTGATTATATTCCTCTTTATAAGACCTTCCTGGGTTGGGATGAAGAGCTTAACAACATTCGTAGCAACTTAAATAGGTTGAATTCTAACCTGGAGTTTATGAAAAGAATTCAATCGGTTAAAGTTTCTCTAGAAAATTTACGAGGCACTCTTTATACTCGGAGTTTCCTTTTGGAAGTCCCTCCGGAAAGGAAAAATGTTTTAGAGGAGAAGCTAAAGGAGAAAGATTTGATCTGGTTGGGAGAAGAATTTCCGGGGAAAGGTAAAAACACTTGGTGGTGGGTGGTAATCCACAAAAGTGGAGAGGAGGCTATGAGAGAGATTTTAGCCGAGCTTTCTCTTTCCCCTGTGAGCCTTCCTCAGCCTTTTGAAGGTACTCCTCAAGAGGTAGTAGAAGATTTGGAACACCGAATTACTGAACTTCAAGAGGAACAGTCAAAGCTCCTGGAAAAAGCAGCTCTGCAAGAAAAATTTGAGAAAGAGCTTAAAATACTTTATGACTATTATTTGAGTTTGTGGGAGCGACACCAGAGCGAAACTCGGCTTTTAAAAACTAAAGAGACTTGTTATATTAGCGGATGGGTTAAAAAAGAAGACTTACCTCTGATAGAAGAATCTCTCTCTCAAGTGGGTAAGGAGTGGGTTCTCTACCATAGAGAGCCAGAAGAAGGAGAAGATGTACCTGTCATTCTGGAAAATAATGCCTGGGTAAATAATTTTGCAGTTTTAACTCATCTCTATGGGCTTCCTAACTATACTGAAATAGACCCTACTCCTTTTGTGGCTGGGTTTTTCTTCTTTTTCTTTGGTATGTGCCTGGGGGATGTAATATACGGTTTGGTGTTGGCTCTTTTTGGGTTTATTGCCGCTGCCTATCTCGATGTTTCTGATTCTACCAAGACTTTTATGCGTATGTTAGCCTGGGGAGGAGTTGGAGCTATTCTAGTAGGGATTTGTACTGGTTCGTGGTTGGGAGACCTTTTTGATTATCTCCCTTCCTCCTTGTCTTTTTTAACTACTCTGAAAAATAGCTTAATGGTCATTGACCCTTTAAATAATCCTCTTCCTATGCTCATTTTCTCTTTAGGAATAGGTATTTTCCAGATTTTAATAGGTATAATGCTTTCTACGATTAAAGAGTGGAAAAGAGGTCATCGTGCTGTGGCTGTTATGGACCATCTGAGCTGGTTTGTGTTTTTAACTTCTATAGTCCTGTACATAGTAGGTATTGCTGCTCTTCCCCTTGTAGCCTCAGTGGCTTTACCGGTGGTAATAGGTAGTGCTATTTTTTTAGTAGCTACTCAAGGAAGGCATCAGAAAAATCCCATTATGAAGTTTTTATCTGGTCTTATGAGTCTTTATGGTTTGGTTTCATATCTGGGGGATACTCTTTCCTATTCTCGTCTTTTTGCTTTAGGTCTTTCTAGCACCATTATTGCCATTTTGGCTCGTACTTTAGGGTCTTTGTTTGGAGGTTACCCTTATATTGGATGGCTCATCGCCTTGCTGGTAGCTTTAGCCTTTCACGTTTTCAATTTGTTGATGAGTGGATTGGGTGCTTTTGTTCACTCTGCTCGTTTACAGTATGTAGAGTTCTTTAATAAGTTTTATGAAGATGGGGGCAGGAATTTTAAACCTTTTGGTTATAAAACCAAATATGTAAAAATAAGCTGAAGGAGGTTTTGTAATCTATGATTGACGGACTGGCATTCGCACTTTTAGGTTCTGCTTTAGCTATAGGATTGGCAGGAATTGGTTCAGCACTGGGAGTAGGCATCGCTGGAGAAGCGGGCGCAGGAGTGTTGACCGAAGACCCCAACAAATTTGGGCAGGTTTTGCTTATGCAAGCACTACCTGGAACTCAAGGTATTTATGGATTGTTGGCTGGATTCTGGGTATTGATTAAGCTGGGTCTTTTTGGTGGAACTCCAGTAGAGATAACTGTTGCTCAAGGTTTACAGATTTTATTTGCCTGTCTTCCTATAGCAATTGTTGGTCTTCTCTCCGGTATTTCTCAGGGTAAAACTTCGGCTGCTTCTATTGGGATGATTGCTCGCCGACCAGAAGAAACAGGAAGAGCTATTATTCTCCCTGCTATGGTAGAAACTTACGCTGTCTTGTCTTTGCTTGCTACCATTCTTCTTTTGAATTCTATTCAAGTTTAGTAGAGGCGCGAGATGCCTTTAGAAGATATTTTGAAAAAAATTGAAAAAGAAGCCGAGCTTAAAAAAAAGAGAATTTTGGAAGAAGCTCGAGCTAAAGCCAATGCTCAGTTGGAGAGAGCTCAAAGAGAAATAGAAAAAGAAGCCGAGCAGTTGTTATCTAACCATAAAAGAGAAATAGAGCTGGAAGTGCAACGCAAGATTTCTGAAGCAAGACTGGCAGGTAAAAATGAAGTAGGTAAAGTAAAATATGAAATCTGGGAAAGATTGCGCCAGGAGCTGATAGAGGCTTTTATCAAAAACGTAGAAGCCCAAGAAGAAGAGTGGTGTAAGAACTTTCTCAGTGAACAAATAATTAATGGTGATGAAGAAGTATGGATGGCTCCTCGAGAGGTAGAGATTTTAGGCAGTAATTTTTTGGAAAAGTTGAACCAGGAGAAAGGTTTGTCTCTGCGTTTCGGGGGAGTGGCAGAAGACTTAGAGCGGGGCTTTCTCTTAAAACGAGGAGGTATGGTGGTGGATCTGAGTTTTATTTCTGCGGTAGAGGACTATATCAGGAAGAATGAAGGGAGAATTTCCGCTCTCCTTTTTGAGGGTTAACCAATGAGTGTAGATTTGAGAAAGCCTGCTAGTAGCAGCGGAGATACTCGCTATACTTATTTAGTAGGTAGAGTGAGAGAGCTAGAGCGAGGACTTTTGTCTCAGAGAACGTTAGAAACTTTACTTCGCTCTGAGAATTTAGAACAAGCTCTGCGGGGAGTGGCAGAGATCCCCTATTGGGGAGAAGCTTTCCAAAATGTTCCTTCCCGTACTTATGATATTGATAGAGTTTTGGTGACCCACTACTGGCAAAATATTCAGGAAATAAACAGCCATTCCCCGGGGAATAAAATAGCTCGTTTTTTTATCTGGCCTTTTGATTTTAGTGAGATGAAATTAATTTTAAAGCACCGTTTAGTGGGTAAAGCTCTGGAAGATACTTACCCTACTACTTTAGATGTGGTAAGAGTAAACAGGTTTTTAGGAGGAGAAACTCGAGAATACCTCTCCGATCTGTGGATTAAAGCTATAACTGATAGTTTAGAAGCTTACGAAAATTACCGGGTTATTCAGGTAGTGGAAATAGTTTTAGACCGGCATTATTTGGAGCAGGTTTATCTCTTGGCTCAGGAGATGGAGAGTAAAGTTCTCAAGAACTGGCTGTTAGCTTTTGTGCTTTTGGCCTATTTCCGAGCAGTTTTTCGAGCTCGTTATCAGCAAAGAAAAGGGGAGTTAGTGCGCCTTCTTTTCTTTGCTCAGCCCCTTTTCCCGGAAGGGAAACTGGTAGAAATGTTGAATGCTTCTCCAGAGAAAGTGGCAGAAGAGGTAGGTAATTTTGGTTTTGATTTCCTTCTTCCCGAAAAGGGGGTTTTTCGAGATGATCCTTCTTATTTAGCAGAAATAGAAAAAAATATGGACAATTATCTTTTAGATTTTATCCGCTCTTATCGGTGGGAAGCCTTTGGTCCAGAGCCAGTTTTTGGGTTTCTCTGGGCTCAAGGTATAGACGTTAAGAATTTGCGGTTGATTCTGGAAGGAAAGTATTTTGGTTTAGAAAATGAAAA
>DAOSVE010000123.1:0-3656 GCA_035593465.1 Candidatus Atribacteria bacterium
AAAATTTTACTCCTCATAGTCTTTCACCTCATAACTCCGGCCGCTGAATGGTTCTCACCGAGAAAAAGTTATCAGGAAGAGGAATGTCTTTTTCTATTTCTTCCATCTCGATGATAGTTTTATGATTTTCCTTCAAATCAGTAAGGTCAATCTTTTTAACTGTGATAGAGCCACCTTCCTCTTCTTGTATCTCGGGAACTTCCAGAGTTTTCCATAGATTGCCATCTTTATCATAAAATTCAATTTTTCGGAAATAAAACTTCTCCTTATCTACTTCCATCAGTAGCTTGGAGTAGTTAGACTCCGGGTCTCGAGGAATAAGTTCCAATTTATACACCTCTTCAGCTTCTTCCACCAGGGTAGAATCATAATCTTCCCGACTATAGCTTCCTCCCAGCTCATCATAGGTAAAATCAGTGCCCATGAATTTCTCACTTTTCTCTGAACTGGCAATCCGGCGTGGCTTTTTAAAAGCCGGCATATAAAGATACATAGTCTCTCCTCCCTTAACGCTGAGAAGGGTAACATTTTTCACCTCCGCCGGACTCAAAAAACGAACAATCATAGAAATAACATCTTCTCCTTCATCTTTAGAATACATAACTACCTCTCTTACTTCTTCCCTACCTTTAGAATCCACCAAAATCATTTTAGCTGTCGATTTTTGAGTTTCAAACTTAGTAGTGCGAGCTTCTACCTCATCCAGAATTTCATCCGCTGTTATAGCCCAGGACGACGCACCTATTAAAACCACCAGAATCAATATCACTAAAGATAATAACTTTTTCATTGAATTCATCCCCTTTCTATATTTTTATTATTACCATATTCAGCCGCATGCAGAAGCAGTGGTAACACCATCAAAGTATAAAACATACTGATTAACAATACTGTAGCCACCAGGTCACCAAACATGCGGAGCATCCGAATACGAGAAAGAGTAAGAATGTAAATTCCTCCCGAAACAGACAGAGAGTTAAGCACTATTCCTCTTCCCGTATTCACCAGGGTGGTACGAAGAGGATTGGGAGAGCCTTCCCTCAGTTCTAAATACCAACGAGAAGTAAAATGAATGGTATAATCAATTCCCACTCCGATGGCGATACTGGCTACCATCAAAGTAGCAGTATTCAAAGGAATACCTAACAATCCCATGAGGCCAAAAGAAGTATAAACGGTCATCAAAATGGGAATAACAGCAACAAGAGATTTTTTAATAGAGCGGAGTTGTAAAAGCAATAAAAGGTAAACAATGATGAAAGCCAGAATTAGACTTTCAATCTGTTGAGTAAAGAGCTGGTTGTTTATGTGATTGGCAATAATGGGCGTTCCGGTTAACCGGTAAGAAACCAGGATATCTCCATTTTCTTGAGGAAGAAAAACATACTCATCAAGAATCTGGTAAAACACAAAATCGAAGTCACTATCCAGGGTTTGGCCTACCAGATTCTCTATTTCCTGGCGTAAGGTATTGGCTTTATTATTCCGAGCCACTCGCTCCATAGATAAATCTAAAACATCAGCCAGATACAGAGCATCATCTTCAATAATCCCCAGATCCGTCTCCAAAACTGAAGAAAGTGAGGAATCCGGTTGAGAATAATAGGAAAGAAGAGCTTTTTTAACCTCCTCTTCTTCTAACCCCAAATCTTCAATTTCTAAGAGAGCATCATGGGTTACCTTTTGAGCAAATTCTTCATCAAAGGTCATAAAATCGCCAAGGGGTTGTTTTATGAACTGGAGAACCATTTTCTCTACCGCTTCTCTTTCAGAGAAAGATAAGCCAAAAATCTCTAAATCATCCACCACAGATTTAGCCAGATATTGTGCTGCTCCATTTTCAGTAATAGGTACCGCTGTAACTCGTTGAGGCCTTTGAGCCAGGAACGATTTCAAGGTTTCAACTTCCTCTTCTAACTGGCGAGAAGTAGTTTCCCGGGCTCTAAATTCTATTAAAGTAGCCTTCCCATCTTCACTTATCCTATCCTTAATAAAACTATTATCTTGGGCAAAAAACCACAGGTTTTCCACTTTTTCCCGGGTATCAGGAATGGCTTCCCATCCATCCACGGCCTCATTCAAATTACAAATGAAATCAGCTATCGAAGAAGGGTCAGAAAAAGCTTCATAGCGTTCAGCAAAACGAGAGATACGTATTATTTCCCTCAAAACAAAGGGGTCTTTTACATTTTGTGTTTCCAGATACAAATAGTTATAATCCGTGCCCCCAAAACGTTCCTGGAAATATTTCAACAATTTAGTAAGAGGGTGATTGGCTCCTATCTGCTCTTCTACTGTAGTTTCTACCTGAATACGAGGAATCCCCACAGTCAAGACTACTAGTGCCGCTATAATAATGGCGATTATCAAGTTTCGATGATGGGTAACCCCCCGGGTTAAAAGAAGCAAGAAGCGACTGATGAGATCTTGAGGATTTGCCTCTTCCTCCCGGGTAAAATGACGAGGCAAACGACGGGGAGTAAAAACAGTGAAAAAAGCTCCCAGAAAAAAGGTGGCTAAGAGAAACCCGAAGAAAATCCCCAGAGTGGAATAAAGTCCAAATTCAGTAATGGGTTTAATATCGGCAGAAAGCAAAGATATAAACCCACCCATGGTAGTTAAGGCACTGAGAGAAATGGGAACAAAAACTTCTTGCAGAGTAATCCTAGTGACATCATCTCCCCCTATTCTGGATCTTTCCTCATAATAACGGTTAATAAAATGAATGCCATAAGCGGTAACCATAGCTAAAAGGATAACTGGAAGAGTGGCAGATACAATGGTGAGAGATTCCCCAATTAACGCCGCCAATCCCAGAGTCCAAAGAGAAGCTAAAAGAGCAACAAAAATAGGAAGAATAACCCCCTGTAAAGAACGGAAACCCCAGTAAAGAATGAGCAACAATAATAATCCAGCAAGAGGGGCTAAAACTTTTAAGGTTCTCTGAGCATCATAAGAAGTCTGTTCCATTATTATAGGAAGACCAAAATAAGTTATCTGAGCTTCCCCTTCATAAGGACGGCATACCGCTCGTACTTCGTCCACTGCCTTTTCTTCATCTACTGTTTCATAAAAAGAAACTGCTATTATAGTCCCTTTGCCATCTTCAGTAACCATCTTCCCCCAGATTAATTTATCTTTTTCTAAATCATTACGTAAATTTTTTGCTTCTTCTGGAGTTTGAGGTAAAGTCTCCACTACTTCTTTTACCTCTATACCAAAATCGGTCGCTACCACTTTAGGCATGTTAGTCAGGGCAGAAACACCCTTTACCGAAGATAGCTTTTCTATTGACTCTACTATTTCCTGCAACAGCTCTAAGTTGTGAGGAATGAAAAGGTCGTCAAATTCCAGAGCTACAATCATCGATTTCTTCTGGAATGAAGCAAACTTATCACTCAGAGAATTATAAAAAGAAATCTCCGGGTCATCTTCAGGAAGATACTCAGTAACATCATCCTTAAACTTAACATTTACTACTTGAAAAGCAAAGAAAATAGTAACTATTAAAACAGCAATTAAAATTAGCCAGGCGTTTTTAACTATCCATTGAGAAATTTTCTGCATAAGCATCTTCCTCCCTAACTGACCATTCAGTCGAAAATTTGCTTTGTTTATGATAATTGATGACCGGTAACTTTTCAAGAGCTAAAAGG
>DAOSVE010000124.1:0-3590 GCA_035593465.1 Candidatus Atribacteria bacterium
TTTAGAGGTATTGCGGCATGCCATTTTAATTTTTTGATTATCTGTGTTTTTTATTACCCGCTCTATGCTGCTACTATATAAAATACCAGATTACTCCCCAGGAAAGGACTAAAATACTGGGCCAGAGGAGCAATCGATATACTTTCTCTATATCAGTCTTAAAATATCGACAGGAAAGGATGAGACAGAGATGGGTGGGAGAAAAAATAATTCCCAGGTATCCTCCAATATAGAGAAGAGGAAGTGCTCTCTCAAGAGAGACGGAAATGAGAGGTAAAATTAAAGGGAAACTAACCCCTACAAAAGCTGCCGTCAATCCACTTATGAGAGCAATAAAAAAAGCCAGTACCAAACCTAAGATGATTACTGGCATTTTCTGAGAAATCATAAAATCTATTACTGGTTGGAGAACGCTTTCTTGAGTGATGGCAGTTTTGAATATTAGAATTCCAGCTACATCAATCATTATTAACCAGGGAAAGTTCTTAAACATAGCAGGGATAACTTGAGAAAAAGATAATTTGCCGAGGAGAACAGTCAGAATTATCCCCATTATGCCTCCTGCCCAAACTGGAATTCCTGAGAATATTCCTAAAATGGGAGGGATTAAAGGAATAAAAGGTTGAATAATCTCAAAGAAATTGGTCTTTACTGGCGGGTCAGAAGAATTTTCTACTTTCATTTTTCTAATTACTAACCAACCTCCTATAATGGCCAGAAAGGAAAAAGGAAGATGGTGTATTACTATCCAGGGAAGAGATAAACCAGATAGAGAAGAAGCTAAAAGAATTCCTGGATAAAGAGGAAGAAAATATTCCCAAATATGGCGAAACCAGTAATTGATGAAAGTCAAAACTTCTCCTTCAGTATCAGGTGAGGTGCGAGAAGCTTCTACCAGTGGAGCAGAGAAAATAGCCCCACCTGGCATGGGGAGGATTCCCACTAAAGCAGGAAGGGCGACAGTAGCTAATCGGGGGTCTTTAAAAATAGCCTGGGTGGACTTTACCAATCGGTTTAGCTGACCGGTATAAGAAAGGACATTTCCCAGAATGGTAATACATACTATATTAGCCATTAAATTAAGATTGGAATAATCCTTGAAGGTGCTTATTGCTATTTCTAGGCTTTTGGTGGGAGTAATGGAAGAGAGAAAAAGCAGTAGAACACCTGCTCCTGCGAGAGTTGCGCCTAAATTTATTTTACGTCGTAAAGAAAGCAAAATTATAGTGAAGACCAGAACGAGTTTTATAACTTGAGCCAAAGGTTCGCCTTTCTTTGCTGCTATAATAATTTCTTTGATTATACAACTAACTCTTCTATTTCTGAACCTCACAGTTAGCCACATCGGTCATTTTCTGTGAAGGAAAAATACGGGTTATAAAAATCGGATATTAGGAGGAAATTTGATTCCGAGGTGGCATTTTTAATCTCTCTTTGAGATAATACAATTATGAAAAAATTTGTTTTAAGTTTTCTTGTGGGATGGCTTTGTTTTTGCTCTGTTGCCCTGGCAACTCCTGAATTTCGAGGAATATGGATAGATGCGCGGAGTATTCCTTTAGCCGAAGATGACATTCGGGATATGGTGAGGCGGGTGCATTCGGCTAATTTTAATGCTCTTTTAGTGGAGTCTTTTTATTTAGGCCAAACTATTTATCCTTCTTCCTTCTTAGCTTCTCAAGGTTTACCTTCTCAAATGTCTACTTTTCAGGAGGCCGGCATTGACCCTTTGAACATCATTGTGGAAGAAGCCCATAATCTTTCTTTGCAAGTGCATGTGTGGTTTGATATGTTTTATGTAGGGCTCAATGAACCCGGAGCTTTACTTTCTCGCTATCCTCAGTGGAGTGCCGTAAACCGAGATGGAAGCACTGGTTATCAGCAAGGGAATAACTACTTTTTCTGGCTTTGTCCTGCCCACCCGGGGGTGAGAGAATTTTACTCTCAGCTCTTCCGGGAGGTGGGCGAAAATTACCCCATAGACGGGATTCATCTCGATTATCTTCGCTTTCCTGACCCGACTTTAGCCGATACTTGTTATGCTTCAGAGCATTGCCAGAAGTTTAAGGAGAAGTATGGCATCGACCCTCGAGAAATTAGCCCCTGGAGTCAGGAGGCTCTTTATCGGGAATGGAATAAAATGCGGGCTCAATCTTTAACTGATTTTGTGGCTTACATCTCAGAAGAATTACACCATTCGTTGCCTCATTTAATTTTTTCTTGTGCAGTTAAGCCCCAGGGTTTCCCGGAGGAGCTGAACCCCAGGTCCTTGCAAGATTGGCCTCACTGGGCAGAATTAGGGCTTTTTGATGTTTTTATTCCTATGACTTATAGTTCTCGACCTCCGGAATTTAAGGGCTTGCTGCTCTGGATAAACACTTTTCTTTCTTCTACACCTTTTTATAGTGGAATCTGGGGAGTTAATCTTCCTGATTCTTCTATTGCTCGAGAGATTAACATTTCTCGAGAAGCAAAATCGCAAGGAGTATCTATTTTTGCTTACCCTTATCTTACCGGCGAGACTTTAAACTTCTTATCTACTGGTCCTTTCCCAGAAAAAGTTGCTCCTCCTACTATCGAAGGATTATCAGCTCCGCGGGAACTTCCCCCTCAAGTTAAGCCCATATCCTATTATCAGGAAAACGCTCGGCAAATTACTGCTCTTTATACCGATATTCCTATTGTACCTGATGGAGTTTTAGAAAAGAGGTGGGACTCTGCTCGCTGGCAAACCGATTTTGCTCTTATTACCGGGGAAGGAAAAGCTACTGAGGAGACTCAGATAGCTCTTCTTTATAACTCTCAAAACTTATATGTTGCTTTTCTTTTTGAGAAAGACCCCCATGAAATTATCTCCTCTGTTACTCAGAGAGATGGACCAGTATTTTATGATGATTCAGTAGAAATTTTCTTGGATCCGGATAAGAGTAAAAGTTTCTACTATCAGCTGGTAATAAATCTATCAGGTGTTCAATACGATGGTTCTTCCTTACAGGGAGCAGCCTGGAATGGAAACTGGAAAGCTGGAGTTTCGCAAGAAAATCACCTTTACTCTCTGGAGGTAGCTATTCCTTTTTCTGAGATAGCTAAAGAGTCACCTTCCTCGAAAGAAGAATGGGGGATAAATTTTTATCGCAACAACCTAAAGCCGGAAGAATTCAGTGCCTGGTCACCTACTCCGGGTGTCTACGCCGCTCCTTCCTTTTTTGGAACTGTAGAGTTTTCTATGCCCTAAACAGCTTTTTTAGAAATGCTTTTATTCTGTGATATTCTGATGCCTCAAACCCAGTAAATACAAGCATCCATATTTTATTCTTTTCAAAGTGTAGTGGCAATAATATATAAATAAAATAGCTCTAATGCTATATATACTTCACATTACCACTCTCTCTTTTGAAAGTGTTAAAGCTGATAGTTTGAGAGATTTTGGCTTCAGTAAAGATGGGAAGTTCAAAGAAGTTCAGGTAGTGCTGGGATTATTAATCGACTGTGACGGTAGACCAGTGGGATATGAACTATTCCCTGGTAATACCTTTGATGGTAAAACTTTAGAAGCTGCCTTAGATAAACTGGAGAAGCGTTTCGGTATA
>DAOSVE010000012.1:0-26721 GCA_035593465.1 Candidatus Atribacteria bacterium
GGAGGAAGGAAACACCCCCATCAGGAATTTATCCAGATTAATACCGAAAACATTCTTTTTATTTGTGGGGGTGCTTTTGTAGGTTTAGATAAAATAGTTGAAAGTCGCTTAAAAGACCGCAAGATTGGTTTTGGAGCACGAGAAATGTCTTCCGTTCCTGCGGATTCGTTTAATCCTTTAAGTGAGGTTCAACCGGAAGACCTGGTGAGATACGGTATTATCCCCGAATTTGTGGGGCGTATTCCAGTGATTTGTGCTCTTGACTCCTTAGGAGAAGAAGATCTGGTACGTATTCTTATTGAACCTCGTAATAGCCTGGTCAAACAGTATCAGAGCCTGTTAAAAATGGAAGGAGTGGAGCTCATTTTTACTGAAGGTGCACTACGTCTTATTGCCCAAGAGGCTATGGCTAAAGGCACAGGAGCACGAGGGTTGCGTGCCATAATGGAAAAGCTAATGGTTGAGCTGATGTTTGAGCTGCCTTCTCGCAAGGATATTGAAAAAGTGGTGATTAATGAAGAAGCAGTTAAAACTGGGACTCTGCTTCCTTTTTTAGAGCGAGAAAACACTAAAGAAGAGCAAACGGCGTAAAGGGGAAAAAGAATGAATGAACGAACTACTCTTTCCTCGGTTTTTGAACCTTCTTCGGTGGAAGATAAATGGTATGAATTCTGGGAGGAGAAAGGTTACTTTACTCCTCCTCCCTCCCCGGCTCCTCCTTTTTCTATAGTTATTCCTCCTCCTAACGTTACTGGCTATCTTCATATGGGGCATGCCTTAAATCTTACCCTTCAGGATATATTAATCCGTTATCGAAGGATGCAGGGTTATCGGGCTCTCTGGGTGCCAGGAACTGACCATGCTGGCATTGCTACTCAAAATGTGGTGGAAAAGCAATTATCCCAGGAAGGGCTAAGTCGCCATGATTTAGGTAGAGAAAAGTTCCTGGAAAACGTCTGGGAATGGAAAGAACGCTATCATGAGAGAATTGTAAAACAATTGAAAAAGATAGGAGCTTCTTGTGATTGGACGAGAGAGCGTTTTACTTTAGATGAAGGTTTATCCCGGGCAGTACGGGAAGTTTTTGTCCGGCTTTTTGAAGAGGGCTTGATTTATAAAGATGAGTACATTGTAAACTGGTGTCCCCGTTGTGAAACAGCACTGGCTGATATTGAGGTAGAGTATGCTGAGGTTTCTGCTCATCTTTATTATGTGAGATACTATCTCAAAGATGAAGATAATTACTTGGTGGTAGCTACTACAAGACCGGAGACCATGCTTGGAGATGTAGCTTTAGCGGTAAACCCTCGTGATGAGCGCTATCAGGAACTGGTAGGGAAGGTTGCTATTTTACCGCTTGTAGGTAGAGAACTTCCCATTATTGCTGATGAATATGTGGATATCGAATTTGGGACTGGAGTGCTTAAGGTTACTCCTGCTCATGACCCCCATGATTTTGAACTGGGAAGAAAATATGGATTACCTATAGCCAAAGTTATTGATGAGCGGGGCTTTATGAATGAAAAAGCTCTATATTTTTCTGGTCTTTCTCGAGAAGAGGCCCGGGAAAAAGTGGTAGAAAAGTTAAAAGAGGGGGGATATTTAGAAAAAATAGAAAATTATTCTCATTCAGTGGGGCACTGTTACCGTTGCTCTACTGTGGTAGAGCCTCTGGTTTCTAAACAATGGTTTGTTCGAGTAGCGGACCTGGCTCAGCCGGCTATAAAGGTAGTTAAAGAAAAAAAAATAGAGTTTATCCCTGAGCGCTGGGAAAAAGTCTATTTTGAGTGGATGGAGAATATCAAAGATTGGTGTATTTCTCGTCAATTGTGGTGGGGACATCGGATTCCTGTCTTTTATTGTCAGAGTTGTGGCTATGTTTTTGCTCATCGAAATACTCCAGAAAATTGTCCCCACTGTGGCGGAGAGGTAAAGCAAGATGAGGATGTTTTAGATACCTGGTTCAGTTCCTCCCTCTGGCCTTTTTCTGTGTTTGGGTGGCCAGAAGATACTGAAGACCTGAGAACTTTTTATCCCACTTCGGTTTTGATTACTGGCTTTGATATAATTTTCTTCTGGGTAGCACGCATGATCATGATGGGTTTGAAATTTATGGGAGATGTTCCCTTCCGAAAAGTTTATATTACTCCTTTGGTGCGTGATGCTCAGGGAAAGAAAATGAGTAAGTCTTCAGGTAATGCTATTGACCCTTTAGAAATAATAGACCAATATGGTGCAGACGCTTTACGCTTTGCTCTTGCCTGGCTTACGATTCAAGGTAGAGACATTAACTTTTCTCAGGAACGGATAGAGGCCTCACGCAATTTCATGAATAAATTGTGGAATGTTGCTCGCTTTGTGTTGATGAACGAAGAGGATTTTTCAGTTTGTGAGGGGTTAATCGATCTTGATGTTAAAGACCGCTGGATTATTTCTCGTTTTCATCGTTTACTGGGTGAGGTAAAAGAGGCACTGGATAGCTTAGATTTTGGCCGGTATGCCCAGCTTCTTTACGATTTTGTGTGGGGAGAATATTGTGATTGGTATATTGAATGGAGTAAGGTAGATCTTTACCGAGGAGGAGAGAGAGAAAAAAGAAGAGCTCAAAACATCCTCATGTATCTGCTTTCAGGGATTTTAAAACTTTTACATCCCGTGGTTCCGTTTATCACTGAAGAGATCTGGCAAAGTCTTCCTGTGAGGGAGAAAGAGAGTATTATGATTGCTTCCTGGCCTTACCAAGAAGAAAAATGGTTAGATGAAGAAGCAGAGAAAACTATCTCCTTTTTACAGGATGTTATAAGAGAAATTCGTTATTTACGAGCAGAACTGAGTATTCCTCCTAAAGAAGGATGTCAGGTCATATTTAATTTCTCTGATGAGGGAAGTTACCGGTATATAGAGGGTAACTGGTCTTATGTGGAAAGTCTGGCTAAATGTTCGATACTGGAGGCCGGTTATAATTTGAAAAAGCCTGGATCAGTAGCTACGGGAAGAGTGCCAGGAGTGGACATTTATCTTTTGGTGGGAAATATGGTTGACTTGAATAAGGAGGTGGAGCGTTTGAATAAGAAGCTGTCCCGTCTTCAAACGGAAGAGAAAAGGTTGAAAGAACGCCTTAACGACCTCTCTTTTCTGCATCGAGCTCCGGAAGAAGTGGTAGAAAGGGAAAAAAAACGTTTTGCTGATTTGATTAAGGAAAAAGAAAAATTAGAGACTTTACTTGAGGGTATTTGATGAGTAATCCTTTTGCTTTTTTGAAAAGACAGGACCCGGTAGAAACAATTGTAATTCTTCTCGGGGGTTTGGTGGTAGTAGTTATCGCTTTTTTTATAGCCCGGGGAGATTTAGATTATTATACTGAATACCTTCTCAGTGGTGGTGTCTTTGAGAGAGAAATAGAGATAAAAGAAGTGAAAGTTTCTCCCTCTCCTTATTTCCCTCTGGAGGAGTTTTTGTCTCAAGAATTGTCTCAGGAGTTAAGTTCTTTTCCAGTACCAGCAGAAGAAGAAGCTTCTCCTTCTCCGGTAGTTGTAACTCCTGTTCCCCGGGAAAAAGAAGTTGCACTTTCTCAAAAAGCTGAAACCCCTCCTCGAGCGGTTGAGGCTCTTTCGGGAGAATTTTTTGTTCAATGTGGAGCATTTTCTCGACCAGAAAACGCTCAAAAAATGGTAGAGGTCTTGAAAGGGTTTGGCTATCAAGCTGTTTCTGAATCCGTTTCAGGATTGTATCGAGTGAGAATATATGGTTTCCAAAGTAGAGACGAAGCTGAGAAAGCAGTTGCCAAGTTAAAGGGTCAGGGAATAGAATCTTTTGTGGGAAAGTAGGGAAAATTATATGACCTTGCGAGAGATAAAAGAGATATTGCAGGCCGAGGTGTTAGCAGGAGAAGAATTCCTGGATAGAGAACCATCCTCTGCTTGCGGTAGCGACCTTTTAAGTGATGTTCTGGCTTTTACCAAGGAAAACTCTGTGCTCCTTACCGGTTTAACTAATTCTCAGGTAATCCGTACTGCGGAAATGAGTGACATAATAGGGGTTATTTTTGTGCGAGGTAAAAGGCCCGATAATTATACCACTGAGCTAGCTACCATTAAGAAAATTCCACTTTTAGCTACCCGGTTACCTATGTATGAATCCTGCGGGAGACTTTATTTGCGGGGACTGAGAGGTTGTAGTGAAGTATGAATGAGAGAAGATAAGGTTTTAGTAGAAATAGAGCGGGAAATTGTGGGAGGAGATTTTCAAAGCGCTGGTGATGTGTCCAGTGAATTAAAAAAAGTTCTTCAGCAGGTAGGTTTCCCTTCTTCTTTTAATCGTCGAATAGTAATTGCCGCTTATGAAGCAGAAATGAATGTAGTAATCCATGCTTACCGGGGGATTTTTACCACTCAAATCTATGAGGACCGGGTGCATATTGAAGTAGATGACCAGGGTCCGGGTATACCAGATTTAGAGCTGGCCTTTCAAGAAGGTTATTCTACTGCTCCTCCTCACATAAGAGAGATGGGTTTTGGAGCGGGATATGGGCTTTCCAATATGAAGAAATGTTCTGATCGTCTGGAAATTGATACCCGGGTAGGAGAGAGAACTAAAGTGACTATGGATTTTTTTCTTAACTCGGAGAAATAGGTTATGATGAAGGAGGAAATTTTTCATTCTGTCCGCCTGGATGAAGAAAAATGCAAAGGTTGTACCCATTGTATTCGCCACTGTCCCACGGAGGCCATTCGAGTAAAAGAAGGAAAAGCTCGCATTGACGAAGAGAGATGTATTGATTGTGGAGAATGTATCAGGATCTGTCCTAATCATGCTAAATACGCTCAATCTGATTCTTTAGAAGTTATAAAAAGATTCCCTTACGCCATAGCTCTTCCTGCTCCTGCTTTTTATGCTCAGTTTAAAGTAGATATTTCGCTGGGCAAAATACTCCAGGGTCTTTTGCATCTGGGCTTTCAGGAAGTTTTTGAGGTGGCTCGGGGAGCAGAAATTCTGGCGGAGGAAATTAACCATCATCTGAGAAAGCGAGAAATAGCTACTCCGGTGATTTCTTCTGCTTGTCCTGCAGTAGTAAGGCTGATAGAGGTCAGGTTCCCTTCCTTAATAGAAAATTTGCTTCCTCTGGATTCTCCTCTAGGAGTAGCAGCAAAGTTAGCAAGGATACAGGCTATGAAAAAGGGATACCGTCCGGAAGAAATAGGAGTTTTTTTCATTACTCCTTGTCCGGCTAAAGTAACTGAATCTAAACAAAGCGAAAATGGTCTGGGACGTATAGATGGAGCTATCTCTATAGCTAATATTTATTCTCGTCTCGTTAATATAGTAGGGGAGCTAGAAGAATCTCCTTCTTTACCTCTGGCCAGTTTCCGGGGTATTGGCTGGGCTCGCTCAGGAGGAGAACAGGAGTCATTAAAAGAAGGAGAGTATATGGCTGTAGATGGTATCCATCAAGTTATTTCAGTACTGGAGAAAATTGAGATGGGAGAATTGAAAAATGTGGTTTACTGTGAGGCTCAAGCCTGTGTAGGAGGATGTATTGGAGGAGTATTGGCAGTGCAGAATCCTTTTATTGCTAAGGTAACTATTAATCATTTGCTTAAAAAATATACGGAATTTCGACCCCTAAAAAAGGAAGAAATGGAAGAATGGCGTGGAAAGAGAATATTTGAAAGGAAGGAGATTTATCAGGCTAAAGAAGTTTTAAAATTGGATAAGGATTTCAAACGAGCCCTGGAAAAATATCAAATAATTGAAAAGCTTTTAGAAAAACTTCCCGGTCTGGACTGTGGAGCCTGTGGTTCTCCTACCTGTAGAGCTCTGGCCGAAGATATAGTAAGGGAGAGAGCGGAAGAGATAGATTGCCCTTTTATGTTACGAGATCGGTTACTCAATTTATCTGAAGAAATTCATGCTTTAGCCAGCAAGGTTCCGCAAACCATGGCTAAAAAAGGAGGAATAAAAAATCTTGAAAGTGAATCAAATCATTGAACCGTTGAAAGCGGAAGTAGTAGTAGGGGAGAAAATGGAGGAGCAGGATATAGAAGGGGGGTACTGTGGAGACCTTCTCAGTGATTGTATTGCCAACGCTAAAGAGGAAAGTGTCTGGGTTACCATTCAATCTCATCCTAACATAGTGGCGGTGGCAGTACTAGTAGGTATGCCCTGTATAGTGGTTTCCAATTACCAGGAGATAGGAGAGGAAACAGTAAAGAGAGCCCAAAAAGAGGGTATAACTATATTGCGCACTTCTTTAACCAGCTATCAGGCAGTTAGTGTTCTTTCTTCTCTGGGAATACCAGGCATCAGAAGACATGGCTAAAGGAGTTTTTTTAGCTGACCTCCACATTCACAGTGTTTTATCTCCTTGTGCTGATCGGGATATGTTACCTCACTGTATCATTCTGGAAGCCCGGGAAAAAAACATTGATTTGATTGCCATAACTGACCACAATGCCTGTGATAATGTAGAGGTAACTGTGGCCTTGGGAGAAAAGTTTGGTATCTGGGTGATACCAGGATTAGAGGTGGAAACCAGGGAAGAAATACATCTTCTCTCCCTCTTTCCTTCTTTATCCCAGCTTTACGATTTTAATCAAGAAATGGAAAAATGTCTTCCTTTTATTCCCTTGCAAGAAAAAGTATGGGGGGAAGAGTGGGTAATAAATGAGGAAGGAGAGATAAAAGAAAAAAAGACCAATCTCCTGGTTTACCCTTTAGATTTATCTGTAGAACAAGTGGTGGAAAAAACAAGAAGCCGGGGAGGAATAGTTATTCCTGCTCATGTAGACCGTCCCAGCTATAGTATTATTTCTCAACTTGGTTTTATCCCTCCCCATCTGGAAATAAAAGTGGTAGAGTTATCAATCAATACTTCTGAAGAAAAAGCAACAAATAAATTGGGTTTAGCAGGTTTTCGATTCCTCCACTCTTCTGATGCTCACTCTCTTACTCAAATAGGTTCAGTCACTACTTCTTTTTTATTCTCTTCTTTTCCTGACTGGAGAGAACTGGAACAAATCCTCACCTGAAGTTTTTCTTCGGTAAAAAATCCTTTTTTAAAACGAACGTTCTATTTATCTTTCCTGTTTATTAGTTTATGCTAAGTGGTGTATAATGGTAAAAAGTGGGGGAAAGTGGGAAAATGTTTTTAGGCCATTATTACCACGCTATTGACGAAAAGAACCGGGTAGTAATTCCCAGTTCTTTTCGGGGAGAAATTTCGGGAAAGGTTTATCTTACTCAAGGAATGGAAAGATGTATTTTTCTCTATTCCGAAGAAGTGTGGAACAGGTTTTATCAAAAAATTGCCACTCTTTCTCTTACTAGAAAGGAAACTCGAGAGTTTTCTCGCTTCTTTCTAGCTAATGCTACCTGTCTCGATATCGATGGACAAGGAAGAATTATTCTCCCCGATTACTTGAAAAATTATGCTGAAATAAACCGCCAGGTGGTCTGGGTAGGAGTGGGAGAGCGATTGGAAATCTGGGCTGAAGAAATCTGGAGGCCCTATCATGAGGAGATGGGAAAGAAGTTTGGTGAGCTTACTGAACAGATAGTGGATACGGGTATTTAAGGATGAACACTTATGTTTTCCATCAGCCGGTAATGGAAAAAGAAGTACTCTATTATCTTCTCGGGAGGAAAGACGGAATTTATGTAGATGCTACAGTGGGAGGAGGAGGCCATGCTCTATCTATTTTGGGGGAACTTGAAGAAGGAGCTATGTTAGTGGGAATAGACCGAGATGAAGAAGCTATAAAAATGGCCAAAGAAACCCTGAAGAATCCTTCCCTTCCAGTATATTTATTTAAAGAAAGGTTTTCTATAATTGACCGAATTCTTTTTTCTCTGGGTATAGAAAAAATTTCGGGAATATTGTTTGACCTGGGGGTGTCTTCCTGGCAGTTAGACAAAGCAGGAAGAGGCTTTAGCTTCCAGAAGGAAGGATTTTTGGATATGAGAATGGATTTATCTGAAGAACGAAATGCTTACCAGGTGGTCAATGAATTTCCGGAGAAAGAATTAGCCGATTTGATTTATTATTACGGGGAAGAAAGGTTTTCTCGAAGAATTGCTCGGGCCATAGTAAAAGAGAGAGAGCGAAAACCCATAGCTACTACCCAAGAATTAGCCCGAATTATAGAAGGAGTAGTTCCTCAACGAGGAAAAATTCACCCTGCTACTCGTACCTTTATGGCTCTGCGTATATTTGTGAATGAAGAATTAAAGGAAATAGAAGAAGCTTTGAAAAAAGTTTCTCCTCTAGTAGAGGAGGGGGGAAGAGTGGTGGTGATTAGCTATCATTCTCTGGAGGATCGGATAGCAAAAAGGTTTTTTAAAAATGGAGAAGAGTGGGAGATACTGACTAAAAAACCTGTGTATCCCACTCCCGAAGAAGTGAAAGATAATCCTCGAGCTCGTAGTGGCCGTTTAAGGGCCGGAGAAAAGCGAAGTAAAATTAAGGAGGGATAAGGGATGAAGCGGGTTAAATCCTGGTTAATATTTGGTTTATTTTTTATTTTTTCTCTCTCTTTCCTCTGCGTTACCTTGCAGGCTTTACTTTTAGAGAAAAGTTTTTTGGTGGAGCAAAAAAGAGAGGATATCGAGAATTTACTGGCAACCAAGGAGAAATTAAAAATGGAAATTGCTCAACTATCTTCACTGGAGAGAATAAAAGAAGTAGCAACAAACCAGCTGGGTATGACCTATCCCGATAAAACTGTCTATATGGTATCTAGCTCTACTCTAGGAGGTGGGGAAGGAGAGTTGGCTCTGAATAAAATACTTAAGGAGACACAGGGAGAATGATTTCCAGAAAATTTGCCCGCCGGGCAAATTTTCTGTTCCTTTTAAGCTTGTTCCTTTTAGGAATTGTTGTAGTTCGTGTCTTTTCCCTTCAGGTATTACAGGGTAAGTTTTATCGAGAAGAAGTTTTGTCTCGTTTGGTATTAGAGGAAATTTTGCCTTCTCGAGGGTCAATTCTGGACCGCAGTGGTAAAACACTGGCTGAGGATGTAAGAGTCCTTTCTATTAGTGCTTACCCTCCTCAGATGGATGACCCGGAGCAAATAGCGGAAGAATTATCTCAGCTTCTTTCCCTTTCTGCGCTTGAATTACAACAAAAGTTTCAGAGTGGACGTTCTTGGATAGAGATAACCGACAACGCACCTCTTTATTTAAAAGAGACTTTAGAGGAGAAAGGACTGAAAGGGATAAACTGGAAAGAAAAACCAACTCGTTTTTACCCTCAAGCTCCTTTATTCAGTAATCTCCTGGGCTTTGTGGGAAAGGACAGGCGGGGGTTAGAAGGTTTAGAATTTGCCTTCGATTCTTATCTTACTGGTAAATTAGGTTATTCATTTTACGAAAAAGACGCGCTAGGGAGAGAAATACCCCTTACTACTAAATATTTATCATCTCAGAGTGGTAACAATCTCCATTTAACTGTAGATAGTACTATCCAGTTTTTTGCTGAAGAAGCTCTGGACCGGGCTATGGAAAGGACTAAAGCTCTTCGAGGAGTAGTAATAGTAAATAATCCCCGGAATGGGGATATTTTAGCTCTGGCCAGTCGTCCTTCTTTTGACAATCGCAACTTTCAAGATTTTTCTCCTGAATCCTGGAAAAACCTGGCCATCAGTATGGTTTTTGAGCCAGGCTCTACGGTGAAGCCACTGGTAATGGCTGCAACTCTGGAAGAAAAAAAAGCTTCTCTTGAAGAGAGATTCTCTTGTCCTGGTTTTATTATGGTGTATAATCATCGGGTGCGAGATATAAAAGCTCATGGTGAGGAAAAATTGGAAGATTTGTTAATTAATTCCTGTAATGTGGGAATTATTACTTTAGCTGAGAGATTGGGTAAAGATAAACTATTTTATTATTTGAAGAGTTTTGGATTAGGAGAAAGATGTGAGATAGGGCTACCGGGGGAAGAAGCAGGTCTTTTACGTCCTCCCCGGGATTGGTCCTTACTTTCTATGGGAGCCATTCCTATTGGGCAGGAGATGATGGTTACTCCCCTACAACTTTTAAGAGCGCTTTCTTCTCTGGCTAATAAGGGGGTGGTAATGCAACCTCGTCTGGTGAGTGAAATTACCTCTCCCACGGGAGAAGTGATAGAAAGTTTTTCTCCTACTCCCTTAGGGGAGATAGTATCAGAGCGGACAGCCTCTTTAGTTCTGGAAATGATGGAAAAGGCAGCGAAAGAAGGGACAGGAAAGAAAGCTTATATAGAAGGGCATCGTATAGCGGGAAAGACTGGAACCGGTCAAAAAGTAGGCTCTGGTGGTAGCTATGATCCTCATAAGTTTTATTCTTCTTTTGTGGGTTTTTTCCCTCTTCCCGAGCCTCGCTTTGGAGTTATTGTGGTTCTGGATGAACCACAAGGAGAATATTATGGTGGAGACATTGCTGCTCCTGTTTTTAGAGAAATTGCTCAAAATATCATTAACTATGCTTCTATAGTGTCAGATAAAGCGGAGGTAGAGTTGTTTTGACTGTAAGTCAATTTTTATCTTCGTTTTCTTTTGAAGAAGGAAGAATTGAAAACCCGGAGGAAGAAGTTAGAGGTCTTGCTTTTGATTCTCGTCGGGTACGGCCTGGTTATGTTTTTTTTGCCCTTCCTGGTTCTAACACCGATGGTCACTTTTATATTGGAGAAGCAATAAAAAGAGGAGCAGTTTTAATAGTTTTAGAAAAAAAAGAATTTGCTCCCCCTCTACAGGTTAAGGTGTCCTGGGTTTCAGTCTCTGAGGGGAGACGAGCTCTGGCTTTAGCTTCTTCCTTTCTTTATGGTGATCCTTCTTCTTCCCTCAAGATTGTGGGAGTAACAGGCACTAATGGAAAGACCACTACTTGTTTTTTTCTCCGTACTATCTGGGAAAAAAGCGGATTTCCCTGTGGTCTCCTTACTACAGCGCGTAACATTATAGGTCCCAAAGAAGAAGAAGCGATAAACACTACTGAGGAGTCTCTTTCTCTTTATCATCATCTTTATGAGATGCGAAAAATGGGTATAAAAAACGCAGTAGTCGAAGTTTCCTCTCATGCTTTAGCTTTAGGAAGAGTGGAAGGAGTGAAATTTGATTCTGCCCTAATTACCAACTTAATTCCTGAACATATGGAGTTTCACCGTACTTCCGAACATTATTTTGAAAGTAAAAGAAAACTCCTACGGATGGTAGAGGGGAATCTTTCTAAGAGTTATCCTCGGGTGGTAGCAGTAAACGGGGATGATGAAAATTGCCTTAAGATGATAAAAGGAATAGGAGTTCCTTTTCTTACTTATGGTTTGAACAAAGAGGCAGAGGTGAGGGGAGAAGATATTAATTACTCTCTTCAACAAAGTTCTTTCTCAGTAAAGAGTCCTAGGGGGAAAATGAAGGTGGTAATTCATTTTCCCGGTATTCATAACGTGTACAATGCTCTTGCTGCCATTTCTCTGGCCCTTTTTTATGGTTTAGACATAAACAATATTCAAGAAGCACTATTTCAGGTTCATCAAGTTCCTGGCCGGTGGGAGTTTGTAAATGCAGGCCAGGATTTTACCATCATAGTAGATTTTGCTCATAACTGGCATGGATTAGAAAAAAGCCTCTCTACTATTCGAGATTTAACTCCGGGAAAGGTAATTACTGTATTTGGCTGTGGGGGAGAAAGGGACAGGAGTAAAAGGCCTTTCATTGGAGAAACAGTGGCTCGCTTCAGTGACGTGTGTATTATTACCACTGATAATCCCCGGGGAGAAAATCCGGAACAGACTGCTTTTGATGCTTTAGAGGGAGTAAAAAGAGTAACGAAGAACAAAAATCTACATTTTGAAGTAATTCTGGATCGGGTGGAAGCTATCGAGCAAGCTTTGAAATTGGCTCAAAAAGGGGATACAGTTTTTCTGGCTGGAAAAGGCCCTGAGAGATTCCAGGTGTGTAATGGGAAAATGATTCCTCACAATGACCATTATATAGCCTGGAAATTGTTGAAAGAAAATGAAATTTTATCCTCAAGAAATAGTAGAAATCACTGAAGCTGAAATACAGAAAACAGGGAAAGCCCCCTTTTTTGAGGGGGTGGCTATTGATAGCCGTTCCCTGAACGCAGGGCAGCTTTTTGTGGCACTTAAAGGCGAAAGGACTGATGGGCATTTATTTGTGGGGGAAGCAATAAAAAGAGGCGCTCCAGGAATTCTGGTCAGTCATTTTGATACTTCTGATACTATAGAAGAGGAAACTTATGTTTTTCAAGTGCCGGATACTCTTTTAGCTCTCCAGCATCTTGGAAGGGGGGCTTCTCGGAAGTTATCGGGGTATAAAATTGCCATAACCGGCACAGCAGGCAAAACTACCTGTAAGAGTTTTTTTGCTTCTCTCTTATCCAAGCGTTTTGCAGTAGAGGCGACTCCTCAGAGTTTTAACACCGTAATAGGAGTGGCAAGCTCCTTAGCTAATTTTAAAGAAGACAATGATTATTTAATAATAGAAGCAGGGATAAACAGAAAAAAGGAGATGGAAGAATTAGCGGAAATGATTAACCCTCGCATAGTGGTTTTTACTTCTTTCGGGGAAGGGCACCTGGAGGGTTTAGGTGGTGTAGAAGAAGTAGTAGAAGAAAAATTTAAACTGGTCAGGGAAAAAACCGAAATAATTTATCTTAATACCGACCAGAAATGGAGCAGGTTAGTAAAGGAGAAAAAAGAAATAGAAGACAAAAGAATCATTTCTTTTGGCTTTTCTCCTGTGAATCACATTTATTTAAAAAGTTTTTTACTTGACCCTCTGACCTGGAAAGCTAAAGTAGAAATAAAGATGGGAGAGAATAACTTTTGTTTTTTTGTTCCTGTTCTTTTTCCTGAAATAGCAATTATGTTATTACCTGCTTTTTATCTAGCCTATGAGCTGGGTATAAAGGTGGAGGAAATAGAAGAGAGTTTGAGGGACTGGCAACCCCCGGAGGGAAGAGGTAATTTTTTCTTCCACCAGGGAGGAATTATCATCGATGATTCTTATAATGCCAATCCTCTTTCTTCTCGTAAGGCTTTACGGTTTCTGAATTCTTTAAATCCTTTCGGTTTTGAAGCCTGGGGTGTGTGGGGGGATATGTTAGAATTAGGAGATACCACTTCTCAAGCTCACCAGGAGTTTTTGAGAGAACTGAAAAAGTCTTCTCTTTCTCGGGCTCTATTAGTGGGAAAAGAAATGAGGAAGGCAGCTGAAGAGGTGGCTGAAGAGGAAATACAGGAAGGCCGATTTTTACTCTTTTCTAACTCCCTGGAGGTGCGAGAATTTCTCTTCCGTCATCTTCCAGGTAGAGAACGGTGGGCAATACTTTTTAAGGGGTCGAGAAAATTAGAACTGGAAAAAGCTATTCCTTCAGAGTGGAGAGAAAATCGTGAACGAGATTAAAAGCTTAATTTTTTCTCTTCTAGCAGTTTTTGCTCTGGGGTTATTTTCCCTTCCTTTTTTTATTCGCTGGCAAGAAAAAGCCCATATAGGTCAGAAAATAAAAAGGGAAGGTCCCAACCTTCATCTTCATAAGGAAAACACTCCCAGCATGGGAGGAATAATCATTATTCTCTCTGGGTTAGTGGTACTTTGTTTTTTTCAGCGATTTACTTCTCCGCTCTGGATTATACTGATAACTTTGCTATCTTTTGGCGGATTGGGTTTATTAGATGACTACTTTAAAAGTTTTTGCGGAAGGCCCTGGAGCTTAAAAGCTCGCCACAAATTTTTATTAGAACTGGTATTTTCTGTTTTTATTTTAATTTTGGCGTCTCCCTTTTTTCCTCACTATTTAATTGTTCCCTGGGGAGATGGAATAATAAAATTAGGGGAAGTGCCTTTTTTCCTTTATGGCTTATTTTTAATCCTGGCCTCTACTAATGCTTTTAATATAACTGATGGTCTGGATGGATTGGCAGCAGGTTGTGGAATTTTGACTTTTGGCTTCTGGACAGTGCTTTTTTTGCTGGAGGGAAATTTTTCTTTCGCTCAGGTAGCAATCATTTTTAGCGGAGCGCTGCTTTCTTTTCTCTGGTTTAATTTCTGGCCGGCCCGAATTTTTATGGGAGATTGTGGTTCTCTGTCTTTAGGAGCTCTTATGGGAGTTTTAGCTCTTTTTTCCGGTTATTCCTGGCTATTGGCTTTAGCTGGTTTTGTCTATCTTCTGGATACTCTTTCGGTAATTCTTCAAGTATTTTCCTTCAAAGTGTTTGGAAGAAGAATATTTCTTATGAGTCCTCTTCATCACCATTTTGAGCTCCGAGGAGAGAAAGAAAGTAAAATTACTGTTAAATTCTGGATCATCCAGGGATTAGGAGTGGTAGCCGCACTTTTAGGAATGATGAGGTGAAAAAATGCAGGTAGTTCTGGGTCTGGGTAAAACAGGAATAGCAGTTAGCCGATTTCTCCTCAAGCAGAAAGAGAAAGTTTTAGCTGTAGATGACTATATTAAAGAGGAGCAGATACCTCGGGATATAAGAGAAAGCGAAGGATTTGAGTTTCTTTCTCCGTCCGACTTTTTAAAGACTGACCTTTCTTCTATTTCTGAAGTCATAACCAGTCCTGGTATACCGCCAGCTCATCCAGTTTTACAGATTCTGGAGGAACGTAGAATATCAGTGATTAGCGAGATAGAATTAGCTACTCGGTTTATTTCCTTTCCTCTCATTGGAATTACCGGTTCTTGTGGAAAGAGTACCACTGTTTTCTGGACCGGACAAATTTTAGAGAAAGCTGGCTGGTCAGTTTATGTGGGAGGTAACTGGGGCTGTCCTTTGATAGATAGTCTTTCCGCTCACGAAAAATTTGATTGGGGAGTAATAGAGTTGAGTAGCTTTCAGTTGTCTCGCATCAAGAAAGCTCGTTTTTCGGTAGCAGCAATGTTGAATTTGTTTCCTAATCACTTAGATTATCATTCTACTATAGAAGATTATTTTCAAGCTAAAGCTCGCATTTTTGAGAATCAAAAAAAAGATGACTTTGCTATCATCAATTTTTCTCTCAGTGACTGGTCAACTCGTTTTTCTCGTTTGATTAGATCTCAATTGGTGCCAGTAGCTCGAGATAAAAAACTTAACGAGGGATTTTATATCCTGGGAGATAAAGTTTTTCAAGAGAGGAAAGAGCTTTTTTCTCTTTCTCACTTTTCTCTTCTCGGGAAACATCAGCGAGAGAATTTACTCATTGCTATATCCATAGCTTTACTTTTAGGAGTAAAGGAGCAGGCAGTGGAAGAGGCAATATCTTCTCTTTCTTCTCTTCCTCATCGTTTAGAGAAGATAGGAAGCTGGGAAGGGATAGATTATTTTAATGATTCCAAATCCACCACTCCTTCTTCGACCAGAGTGGCTATAGAGTCTTTATCTTGCCCTATTGTTTTAATCCTGGGAGGAAGAACAAAAATTGATGACCTCAGTGAACTTAGCTCTGCTCTCCGGAGTGGTAAAGTTAAAGCAGTGGTTATCTATGGGGAATCTCGAAATCTGATAGAAAAGTTTATTCCCTCTCATCTTGAACGATATTTAGTTTTTTCTCTGGAAGAAGCGGTAAAGAAAGCAAAAACTTTAGCTAAAGAGGGTGATGCTATTCTTCTTTCTCCGGCCTGTACCAGCTGGGACCAATATCATAATTTTGAGGAAAGGGGAGAGCACTTCCGTCAATTGGTTTATGAATTGGAACAAAATAAAAATTCCCATTAATAGTGAAGAACTTTCTTTTAAAACCAGGTGGTGGGACATTGATCCCTACCTTTTCTGGTCCATGCTTTTGCTGCTACTTTTGGGAATTATCATGGTTTTTAGCTCCAGCATGACTACTGCTTTGTATGCTTATGGTGATGTTTTTTACTTTTTAAAAAGGCATCTTTTAGGAATTTTACTGGGATTTCTTTTTTTAACTGTGTTTACTTTTATTTCTTTAGACCGCTTACGGAGTATAAATCGATTCTTACTTTTGGCTACTTTTGTTTCTTTGATTTTAGTTTTCTTACCTGGTATAGGTAGAGCTAGAGGGGGTTCTTATCGGTGGATAAATTTGGGGCCTTTCGGTCCTCAACCTTCAGAATTAGCTGAGTTGAGTATAATTTTATACTTAGCCGATGCTCTGGTAAACTACAAAGAAAGAGTGGAAGATTTCTGGCGAGGGATTATACCTTTTATGATTTTAGTGGGAATAATCTGTCTTCTAGTATTGATTGAGCCAGATCTGAGTACCGCATTCTTTCTATTTCTTATTGCTTTTATTATGCTATTTTTAGGAGGTAGCAGGTTGCAGCATCTCCTTTTGATTTTGATAGTTCTAATACCCAGTGGTGTTTTTCTCACCCTTTTTGGAGGTAAAGAATACTGGCAAGAGCGGATTTTTGCTTTTATTGATCCATGGAAAGACCCCTTAGGAAAGGGGTTTCACATCATTCAA
The DNA here is from genome assembly GCA_035593465.1 of Candidatus Atribacteria bacterium. Taxonomy (GTDB): domain Bacteria; phylum Atribacterota; class Atribacteria; order Atribacterales; family Caldatribacteriaceae; genus Sordicultor. The sequence continues at coordinate 16,413 of DAOSVE010000012.1, forward strand.
TCTCTTATAGCCTTAGGTTCAGGCGGGATAACAGGAGTAGGGTTAGGTGAAAGTCGCCAAAAGTTTTTTTTCCTTCCCGATCGCCACACTGATTTCATTTTTGCTATCATAGGAGAAGAATTAGGATTTCTAGGGACTTCAGCGGTGGTGATACTATTTATCATTATCTTGTGGCGAGGTTGGAAAATTTCTCAAGAATCTCAAGATGAATTCCGAGGACTTGTGGCTATGGGTGTTACCCTCAGTATTATATTGCAGGCTTTCATTAACATGGGAGCGGTGTTGAAACTGCTTCCAGTTACGGGAGTGACTTTGCCTTTAGTAAGCTATGGTAACTCTTCTTTGATAATTACTCTCAGTGAGCTGGGAATTTTATTTAATATTGCGCGGGGCACAAAATAGATGGGTACAATTTTTATTGCTGCAGGAGGGACAGGGGGACATATTTTTCCTTCTCTCTGTATTGCTCAAGAAATGAAAAAGAGGGATCTGCAGGTCATATTTTTGGGGACTAAACGGGGAATGGAAGAAAAACTGGTCGGAGAGGCGGGCTTTCCTCTCCTTTTTGTCCGGGCTCGAGGCTGGAACAGGAAATGGGATTTTTCTTTTTTCTCTATGCTGGGAGATAATCTGGTGGGATTTTTCCAGACTGCTTTTTATTTTTTCCGGTATCGTCCTCGGGCTTTACTAGGCATGGGAAGCTACCTTTCTCTCTTGAGTGCTGTATGGGCAAGACTTTTGGGTGTTCCTGTTTATATTCATGAACAGAATATTTATCCTGGATTATCTAATCAATTAGTATCTCGCTGGGCTAAGAAAGTTTTTGTTTCTGCTCCAGAGAGTATTACTTACTGGAAAGATAGAGAGGAAAAGATTGAAGTAGTGGGTAACCCCTTACGGGAAGAAGTGATAAGTTGGAAGGGGAAGAGAGAAGAGGCTCGGCAAGAATTAGGCTTGGAAGGAAAAAGACAGACTATTCTGGTGATGGGGGGAAGCCGGGGCTCAGAGATAATTAACACCAGTTTTCTAGAAATTGTAGGCTGGTTAGAAAAAAAGGGATTACAGGTAATCCATATTACCGGTGAAGAAGGTTTTGAGCGTACTAAAGAAATGGTAAAGAAGTTTCCCTTTCCTTATTTAACTTACAAATTTCTGCCTCAACCGGGAATAGCTTACGCTGCAGCAGACCTGGCTATTACCCGGGCAGGAGCTAACACTATTTTTGAACTTCTCTGGTTTGAATTGCCATCAGTAGTGATTCCTTATGGAGAAGCAACGGATAATCATCAATTATATAATGCTCGGTGGTTAGCAAAACAGGGATTGGCTCGAGTTATAGAAGAAAAAAATTTAACTTCTTCCTTACTTATAGAAGAGATGGAAAAGATTTTAAATTCTTCCTCTTGTGTTTTTTGTGATTTAAAGGGAAAATATCTAAAGGATTCAGCTTTTCGAATTGTACAGACCATAATCGAGGAACTAAAAAGGGGGAAAAGGCTTGGATAAGGCACACTATCTGTTGCCCCGTAATCTCCATTTTATTGGTATCGGAGGAGCGGGAATGAGTAGCTTAGCATCGATAGCTCATGAACAAGGGTATGTGGTTAGTGGCTCTGATATTACGGAGAATGAAGCTATAGCTCGTTTAAAGAGAAAAGGGATACGAGTTTTTCTGGGCCATCGCATGGAACAGGTCTGGGGTGCAGAAGCAGTGATTGTTTCTTCAGCCATTCCTGAAGAAAACGAAGAGTTAAAAGAGGCTCGGAGATTAAATCTTCCTATTATTCCCCGGGGAGAGATGTTAGCATCTTTGGTAAACAGTAAAAAGGGCATTGTAGTGGCCGGAACTCACGGTAAAACCACTACTACTTCTATGATCTCTCTTCTTTTAGAAGTGGCGGGCTGGGACCCTACTGTTTCTATAGGAGGAGAATTAGAAGATATTGGAGGGAATGCTAAAGCAGGCGAGGGAGAATTTTTTATAGCCGAGGCAGATGAAAGCGATGGCTCTTTTCTAAAACTTAATCCTTTCTGTGCTGTGGTTACCAACATTGAAGATGACCACTTGATTTTTTATGGAGACCTGGAAAAGGAAAAAGAAGCTTTTATCCGTTTTTTGCACCAGATAAAAAAAGAAGGATTTGGAGTAGTCTGTCAAGACCACCCTGCCATTCGTTCTATATTGCCCTATCTTTCTTCTTTAGAAATTTTGACTTATGGTATGGAAGAAGGAGATATAAGAGGAATAATTAAAGAAAAAAAGAAAGATGGGTTTCTTTTTCAAGTAAACTGGAAAGATAAAAAGTTGGCTGATTTTGAGTTGCGAATACCAGGACTGCACAACATAAATAATGCTTTAGCTGCTATTACGGTAGGGTTAAAATTGGGAATAGAGCTGAATTATTTAAAAAAAGCCCTTTTTTCTTTTCGAGGAGTGAAAAGGCGTTTCGAGAAGGTAGGGAGAGTAAAGGGAGCGCTGGTAATAGATGATTATGCTCACCACCCTACAGAAATGTTGAGCGTATGGCAAACTGCTCTGGATTATGCCCGAGGAAATCTGGTGGTTATATTTCAACCTCACCGTTACACTCGAACCCGCCAGTTATATCGAGAAATGGCCAAAGTTCTGGAAAAATTCCAGCAGGTTTTCATTTTGCCTGTTTACTCTGCCGGAGAAAAACCCATCCCCGGTGTTTCTGCAGAATTAATTTACCAGGAAATGAAAAAAGATGGGTTTGAAAAAGTTCAGCTGGTAGAAAGTTCAGAAGATGCAGCAGAGGAGTGTCTTAAAATATTGAAGCCAGAGGACTTAGTGGTTACTATGGGTGCAGGAGATGTATGGAAAGCAGGATGGATTCTTTGCTCTCAAAATGGAGGAAAGTAATAAGTCAGCTGGGAAACATTCCTTATCTATCTATTGTTCCTCAGCCGGAAATGAAAGATTTTACCACCTGGAAAGTTGGAGGAAAGGTTCTTGCTCTCGTTGAAGTGAAAAGTGGAGAAAATTTAGACCAAGTCATCTCCTTATGTGAGGAGGAAGGAATAGAGTGGAGAGTTTTAGGACGTGGTTCTAACATTTTGGTAAAAGATGAAGGATTTCCTGGAGTGGTAATTAAGTTAGGAGGAGAATTTCGCGAGTTGAAAAGAGAAGGAGGTTATATAGAAGGAGGAGCGGGAGTTCCTCTTCCTCGTCTTGTAAATTTTGCTCTAGAGGAATGCCTGGGAGGAATGGAGTTTTTAGTAGGAGTACCAGGAACAGTAGGAGGAGCTGTTAGGATTAATGCTGGTTGTTTTGGGAGAGAAATTGGCTCCATAGTAGAAAAAGTGGAAGTACGGAAGAAAAACGGAAAGAGAGAATGGCTAAAAAGAGATGATTTATGCTTTTCTTATCGGCATTCTAATTTAAAAAAAGAAAAAACAGTAATTTTAAAAGCCGTTTTTGGTCTTTTCCCTGAAAATCGAGAAGTTTTGGAAAAGAGAACTAGAAAATTTTCCTGCTTGCGTAAGGAAAGACAACCTTTAGAGTGGCCTTCTGCAGGTAGTGTTTTTCTTAATCCCGAAGGGGATAGTGCTGCTCGAATAATAGAAGAAATGGGCTTTAAAGGCTTACGTTTAGGAAGGGCTCAAATTTCTTCCAAGCATTCTAACTTTATTATCAATTTGGGGGGAGCAAAATCCCGGGAAATAGAATATCTTATAAATTGGGTACAGAAAGAAATATATATAAATAAAGGTGTCTGGTTGGAAAGAGAAGTAGAACTATGGTCTTAATGCGAAAAACAACCAAGCTTTTCGGGCAAATCTTTTTTTTTATTTTGTTTTAGGGTTATGTTCCTTTGCTTTGTTCAGTTTGGTTTTTCAAACGGGGATTTTTAAAGTAAAAAGGATAGAGATAAGCGGCAACCAACAGTTACAGGAGGAAGAATTATTAAATATAGTTGGTGTTCCTCTGGATAGTAATATTCTTGCTCTCCGTTCCTGGGAAGTTGAAAAGAGGCTGGAAGAACTTCCTCAGATAAAAGAAGCAAAGGTACGCAAGGTTTTCCCTTATGTTCTGCAAATAGAAATAAAAGAACGGCAACCAGAGGCCTGGGTAGAAATAGGAGGCCGAGCCTTTTGTGTGGATGAAGAAGGAGTAGAAATACCTGCTTCTTCATCCACGGACCTGGTAAAGATTCGCTTATCCGGGAATCAAAAGAACTTATTATTAGAATCTCTGAATTTGATTAAAAGCTGGAAGAAGGAATTTGAGCTTCCTCTTTCTGCTGTGGTGGTAGAAAACGATAGGCTGTTTATTTTGCAGCTCCAAAATGGTATATTTATAAAGTGTGAAGGAGTTAATAATTTGAAAAAAAAGTCGGCTATTCTCAAGCCCTATTTGAGAGATATATCAGTAAAGTATCTGGATGTAGGAGGGTTTGACCTTCGAGCAGGAGATGATCTGGTTATAGTGCCGAGTGAGGAGGGTGCGTTTTGAAGAGCTGGCGTTCCCTGGATAGCCATTCTCCTATTTTAGGGTCAGTGGATGTAGGAACTAGTAAAATTTGCACTCTGATTGGGCAGAAAAAAGGCAGTGCTGTTGAGGTTCTAGGAGTAGGCTTGAGTAGCTCTCGAGGTATAAGAAGAGGGAAAATAATAGATATTAATAAGGCAGCAGGAGCGATTCGAGAATCGTTTTCTTTAGCTCTGGAAATTGCCCGTGTGGTACCTGATCTTGTGTATGCCGGAATAGCCGGTGATGGTGTATCTTCTCTTAATCTGGAAAATGAAGTTTTTCTGAATAAGGGAGGACGAGAAATTAGTGCCCGAGATGTAGACAAAGCTCTAGAAGGTTCTAAAGCAGGAGTAAACCTGGAGGGCAAAAGGATACTGCATCTTTTGCCTCAAGAATACATAGTGGATGATCAGACAGGAATAGCTGACCCAGCAGGTATGATTGGCTCTCGTCTTCGAGCAAAGGTTCATCTTATTACTGTAGATGAAAATCAATTTCACAATTTTTCTAAAAGTTTCCAGCAGGCAGGCCTGGAAGTTCATAGATTGGTTTTTCAACCTCTGGCCTCTGCTATGGCTGTTTTGCATCCTATGGAGAAAGAGATGGGTATTACTCTTGTGGATATAGGAGGAGGGACTGCAGATATAGCTATATTTTACGGAGGTTCTATGCGTTATTCAGGGGTAGTTCCTTTAGGAGGAGAGAGCATTACCTCTGATTTAGCTGTGGGTCTGCGTACTTCCCGAGACGAAGCGGAAAGAATCAAATTGCACCATGGTTGCGCTTTCAGCCGACACATTCCCGAAGACGAGGTTATTGAAGCTAAAGATTTGGGGCTCTCTTCACTACAGACGATAAAAAGGAAGTATGCTTGTGAGATAATAGAAGCACGGGTAAAAGAACTATTTTTGTTAATCCGTCGAGTGATTAAATCTTCGGGCTTTTACCCCTTTTTGCGGGGAGGAGTGGTTTTGACTGGAGGGAGTGCTCTTTTAGAGGGTATTGCAGAATTAGGTTCTTCTATTTTAGAATTGCCGGTTAGAGTAGGTTCCCCGGAGAGTAAAGACCATGTGGGAATGATTCAAACTGTATCTCATCCTATGTTTTCTACTGCTTGTGGCTTGCTGCAATTTGGTTTGGAAGAAGTCACGGATAGAAGAGCCAGAAAATCGCTGGTCCTTGATTTAGAGAATCAGCGGTCTAAAGTTATAGATTGGTTTAAAGACTTTTTTATGCTGGACTAAAGGCGGAGGGTGGTAGCTATGCGTTCGAATTCTCAAGGACTTCGTAATGGGAAAGTAAACATAAAAGTTATAGGTGTGGGTGGCGGAGGGGGAAATGCAGTTAATCGTATGGTTCAGGCTGGCCTTAAAGGAGTTACTTTTGTAGCTATGAATACTGATACTCAAGTTCTGGAAAGGTCCTTGGCTAATGTTAAGTTGCAAATTGGAGCAAAGCTAACCCGAGGGTTAGGAGCAGGTGCTAATCCAGAGGTAGGTCGAAAGGCAGCAGAAGAGGACAAGGAGAAGATTTTTGAAATTTTAGAAGGGGTAGATATGTTGTTTGTCACTGCCGGTATGGGCGGAGGAACAGGTACTGGAGCGTCACCGGTTGTTGCTGGACTGGCTAAAGAATTAGGCATTTTGACTGTAGCTGTGGTTACCAAACCTTTTACTTTTGAGGGCAAAAAAAGGATGTCCCAGGCAGAAGAAGGGATTAATCTTTTGCGGGAGCGAGTGGATAGTTTAATTGTAATTCCCAATGATAGACTATTACAGGTTGCCAGCCCCTCTACTTCGGTAAAGGAAGCTTTTAGTATGGTGGATAATGTTCTTTTGCAAGGAGTAAAAAGTATTTCTGACCTTATCAATATCCCGGGAATAGTGAACCTGGACTTTGCTGATGTCAAAGCTATAATGGAAGGAGCAGGAACATCTCTTATGGGTATTGGTAAAGCTGGTGGTGAAAACAGGGCTAGAGAAGCGGCACATCTTGCAGTAAACAGTCCTTTATTGGAAACACCTTTTTCTGGTGCTAAAGGAGTGCTCTTTAATGTTACTGGTGGTCCCAATCTCAGTATCTGGGATGTAAACCAGGTGGCAGAGGTGATTACTAAATCTGCTTCTGAAGAAGCCAATATCATTTTCGGAGCAATAATTGATGAAAAAATGAAAGATGAAGTAGAGATTACCATTATTGCTACGGGTTTTGACCAAAGTAAGGAAGAGAAAGAAGAAAAAGTGAGTGAAATTTCAGACTCTTTTTCCTTTGATGACCTGGATGTCCCTGCTTTCCTGAGAAAAAAATAAGTTAATGGTAGAAAGCGCAAAAGATTACTGGAAGGAAGAGCAAGGGATTTCTCCCTCCAGCAAGGTGGGTAAGTTTTTGTTTGCCCTTTGCTTCCCGGGAGATTATTCTTTAGGAATGACTAACTTGGGTTACCAGTCTATTATTCACCTTCTTTTTGAAGCTCCAGACTGGCGGGGAGAACGATTTTTTTATGAGTATGGTTCTCGTTCTTTAGAAAGCAATTTACCTCTTAATTCTTTTGACATAATAGGGTTCAATTTCTCTTTCGAGCTAGACATTCTTAATCTTCTCCTTTTGTTGCAGGAAGGGGGAATTCCTCTTTTTGCTCGAGATAGAAAAGAAAAAGACCCCTGGGTGATAAGCGGTGGCCCTGCTGCTACTCTTAATCCGGAAATTATTGCTCCCTTCATGGACCTTATAGTGATAGGAGAAGCAGAGAAAGTTTTCCCTTTAATTCTTGCTTTATGGAAAGAAGGAGAAGAAAAAGGTGAAAGCAGAGAAGAGAAGAAAAGAATTCTGGGGAAAATTCCCGGGGTATACATCCCGAGCAAGATTCACCCTGTTTATCAACAAGGGGAGCTCCGGGGTTTCGAGGAAGAAGGTTTTTCTTTTCCGGTAAAAAGACAATGGGTGAATATTAATGAATTCGAAACTCGTACTTTCATTTACACCCCTTTTTCCTATTTTCAGGATGCTTCTCTAGTAGAGATAAGCAGGGGCTGTAGCTATCGTTGTTCTTTTTGTGCTGGTAGAAGTATATATCACCCTTTACGCCAGCGATCTTTGGAATTGGTAGAGAAAATGATTGACCATGTTTCTCCCTGGTCCAGTAAAATAGGTTTGGTAGGAGCAGATTTATTATCCCACCCTGCTCTGGAAGAGATAATAAAATACGTACTGGATAAAGGTAAAAAGCTCACCCTTTCTTCTCTTTCTGCTCTTTCCTTGGTGAAAAAAACTGGAGTGAGGGAGTTGTTGTCTAAGGGGGAGATTGAAACTATAACTCTTGCTCCGGAGAGCGGAAGTTTTTCTGCTCGAATGAAACTGGGAAAGGGACTTTCCGATGAAGAATGGGTAGATTTAGTGAGAGAGTTGTTAGAAAAGAAGATAAAGAGGGTAAAACTTTATTTTATGTTGGGTAAACCAGAAGGGAAGGTAGAAGAGGATCTGGAGTTTTTGGCTAAAATGGTTGCTCAAATAAAAAATCCTCAGCAAATTTCAGTTTCTTACAGTTTTTTAGTACCTAAACCTCATACTGCTCTTTCTGACTGGAGGACTCCTTCTATTTATGCTTGGGAGAGAGAAAAAAGAATCTGGGAAAGAGGTCTGGGTAAGTTAGGAATTCCTTTTTCAGGGGAGAGTCCCCGCCTGGCCTGGATTCAATTACTTCTTGCTCGAGGAGACCGGCTGATAGGAGAGAAGATTCCTCAGTTATTGTCTCATCCTCACCCCTGGTCATGGAGGACGTGGCAATCCTTACTTCAAGGGCTAGGTAGAGATGAAGAGTGGGTACGTTCACCCTGGAAAGAGGTAAAGCCCTGGCAGGTGGTAGATATGGGGTAGTGGAAAATTGGGAAGCAGTTAAAGAAAAGATTGCTATTTTTTCTCAGCGAGGAGGAAGGAACCCTGAGGATATAAAAGTAGTAGCAGTTACTAAGGGGGTAGAAGTGAGTAAAATTGAAGATGCGATTTCACTTGGATTAGTCTCTCTGGGAGAAAATAGAGTTCAAGAAGCGTTAAAAAAAATGCCTCTATTGCCTCGAGGTATAAAATGGCATTTTTTAGGCCGCGTACAAAGAAATAAAGTGAAAAAAGTGGTAGAATTTTTTCAGTATCTTCATTCTTTGGATAGTATAGATAGAGGAGAGGAACTAAATAATAGAGCAAGAGATTTAAGCAAAAAATTTCCGGTTTTGATTCAGGTTAATCTTACTGGTCGAGAGACTCAAGGAGGGGTGAAAGAAAAAGAGTTACTGTCTCTAGTTTATCAAGTTGTTAAACTTTCTCATTTAGAGCTGAGAGGCCTTATGACTATCGGTCCTCTTGGAGGGGAAGAACAAGAAGTAAGGAAGGTTTTCTCCCGTTTACGGGAACTTAAAGAAGAGGTGAACCGCGAAATGCCCCAAATTACTAATTTCCAGGAGCTATCTATGGGGATGAGCGATGACTTTCCCTGGGCTATTTTAGAGGGAGCTACTATACTCCGTTTAGGTCGGGCTATATTTGGAGAGAGAGGTAAATAAGATGGAAGATAGCATACTCTTTGTCGGTTGTGGGAATATGGGAAGTGCTCTAATTCAGGGTTTATGCCGGGATAACTGGCATAAAAAGTTCCGATTTTTTCTTCTGGACCAGGTGGCAGAAAAAGCGAGAAGTCTAGCTTCTTCTTTAGGTTTAGAGTGGGTAGATAGCTTAAATAACTTAGAAACCCCTCGTTTTGTGTTTTTGGCTGTAAAACCTAAAGATGTTAAGGATGCTCTTTCTTCTCTTCAAAATTTTTCCCAGTCAGTTTTTATTTCGGTGGCAGCGGGAGTAAAAATTAAAGATTTGGAGAAGTTTCTTCCTCAGCAAGCGGTAGTGCGAATTATGCCCAATTTGTGCGTGGAAGTGGGAGAAGGTGTAGTCCCGGTGTGCTTTTCTCCGGCGGTGAAGGCTGAAGAACGAGAAGACCTTTTGTTTCTCTTTTCTTCCCTGGGATGGGTTTTTGAAGCAGAGGAGGAGGATCTAGACCTTTTCACTGCTCTTAGTGGTAGTGGTCCGGGCTTTATAGCTCTTTTTATAGAATCATTAGCTGATGGGGGAGTGAAGATAGGCATCCCCTGGGAGAAGAGTTTGAAAATAGCTACTCAAACGGTATTGGGTGTAGCATCTCTTTTAAAAACCCGGGGTATGCATCCTGCTCAGCTCAAAAATTGGGTGGCCTCTCCCGGAGGAACTACTATTGCCGGAATAAAAAAGCTGGAAGAGGGAGCTTTTAGGGGATTGGTGATGGAAGGAGTGGAAGAGGCTTTTAAGCGAGCTAAAAATATAGGAGAGGAGGAAAGAAAATGAACTGGTGGAAACCGGATGACGTACGAGAGATAGATTTTAATCGTTCTTTCCGTGGTTATAATGAAAATGAAGTACAGGAGTTTTTAGAAGAACTAGCTTCTCAAATAGAAAGTATGGTAGCAGAGAGAGAAAAAATTCTGCAAGATAATCGGGAACTTAAAAGAAGGTTGGGGGAAAAAGAAGAAAAACTTTCTAAGATGGAAGCCCAGATGGAGGAGTGGGAAAAACAGGCAGAAGTAGAGAGGGAATTAGCTAAAAGAGAATCACAAATGCTTTTAAAAGAAGCAGAGGTTAGGGCACAAAAAGTTGTGGAAGAAGCTCTGGAAAGAAAAAAAGAAATTGAAAAAGGATACCAGGATCTTCTGGAACAGTATCGTCTATTTCAAATTCGTTTCAGGTCATTATTACAAACTTTTATGGATAGTTTAGAGTGGAAGGAAAAGGATTGGGATA
>DAOSVE010000012.1:26821-29173 GCA_035593465.1 Candidatus Atribacteria bacterium
CCAAGCAGTGGGCTGTGGAAAGTTTGACTGAAGGTACAATCGTTCTTATCCCCGGGATTCTCACCCTTACTTTACGTCATAATTTTGGTAGTGCTTTTGGCTGGAAAATAATGAGTAAAGAAGGATTGACTCTAATTACTGTTTTCATTACCATTATTCTTCTCTGGATTTTTATTAAAGTTGTCTACATTAGAGGAATCTCTCTTTTTTTAGCTGGTGCCTGGGGTAATCTTTTAGACCGCTGGCGTTTTGGATATGTGATAGACTTTATAGAGCCTTCCTTCTGGGCTACTTTTAACTTGGCTGATGTTTTTATTGTGGTAGGGATTATTTTGATCCTCTTAAGCTTTTGGTTTGATGAGAAGAGAGAAGATTCAAGTTTATGAGCCGGCTTTTTGCCGGATAGATATCTGGCTGCATAACCATTTTCCAGAGGTTTCTCGTTCCTTAATTATTAAGCTGGTTAGAGAAGGAAAAATAAAATTAAATGGAGAAACTATCACCAAGGCCAGTAAAGAAGTATACCCCGGAGACATAATAGAAGTTAACTGGCCAGTAGAAGATATTTCTCACCCTCCTCCTCAGCTTTTGCCTTTAGATGTTATTTATGAAGATGAAGATATCCTGGTGGTGAATAAGAGAGCTGGATTTGCTGTTCATCCCACTACTTCCTGGGGAGGGGGGACTTTAGTAAATGCTCTTTTTTATTATCAAATTCCTCTTTCTCAATACGGTTTTCCTCTGCGCCCTGGCATTGTTCATCGTCTGGATAAAAACACTTCCGGGGTGATGGTAATAGCTAAATCCGATAAAGCTTATCTTCATCTGATAGAAGAATTTAAAGCTCGCCAGGTGAAAAAAGAATATCTGGCTTTAGTGGAGGGAATATGGGAGGGAGAAAAAACTATTAACCTCCCCTTGGGGAGAAACATTTATAATCCCTGTCGGATGGAAGTAAGAAAAAAAGACGGAAAAGTAGCTCATACAGAAATAGAGGTAGTAGGGAAAGGAAAGGAGTTTTCTTTATTGTTAGTAAAGCCAAAAACAGGAAGAACTCACCAGATTAGAATTCATCTTGCCTCACAAGGGTATCCGATAGTGGGGGATACGGTGTATGGAAGTAAAAAAGGAAAAGAGTTTTTTCCTCGTCAAGCTTTGCACGCTTTTACTCTTTCTTTTTATCATCCTTCTTCCAGAGAGTGGGTTTCCTTCGCTGCTTCTCTCCCGCAGGATTTAAGAAAATTCATCAGTGACTTCATAAAAATTTAAAGGAGGTTTTACTCTTGGATTTAGGACTTAAAAATAAAATAGCAGTAATAACCGGAGGTAGTGTAGGAATTGGATATGCTGTAGCTCAAGCCTTTGCTCATGAGGGAGTACATTTAGCTCTCTGTGCTCGAGGAGAAGAAAGGGTAAAAGAGGCTGCTCATACTCTCCAGGATAAATATGGGATTAGAGCTATAGGAGTAAAAGCAGATGTATCTAAAGTAGAAGACATTAATAATTTTGTGAAGGAGATAGAAAAAGAGTGGGAAGTAGTAGATATTTTAGTTAACAATGCTGGAACAGGAAGTGCAGAGAAGATTATGGAAGCAGAAGATGAGAAATGGCAGTTTTACTGGGACTTACATGTTATGGCAGCAGTAAGGATGTCTCGAGCTTTAATTCCATTGATGAAAAAGCGGGGAGGAGGAGTAATAATAAATAATGCTTCTATTTGTGCTCGCCAACCCTTAGATTATGAGCCTATCTATAATGTAACTAAAGCAGCTCTGGCGATGTTTTCTAAGTGTTTAGCTAATGAAGTGATTAAAGATAACATCAGAGTAAACTCCATCAACCCCGGTCTCATTCGCACCCCGGACTGGGATAAAACAGCAAATATTGTGAGTAAAGAAAAAGGTATAACTCCTGAAGAATATCTGGATAAGATAGCTAAAGATAATGCTCCTATTGGTAGATTTGCCACACCTGAGGAGCTAGCTAATTTTTTCGTTTTCTTAGCTTCTGATTGTGCCAGTTACTGTGTGGGTTCTACCTACTATGTAGACGGGGGATGGCTTAAAGTAGTTATTTAGTGAAAGACCAAGAGATAAGACAATAGTATACCCTAAGGAGAAAAAGGGTAGCAAAGGATTTTTGGAAAAACCGCATATAATCTATAGCGTGAAATTCTTGGAAAAGATAAGAAAGGCAAATGAAAAATACCGAGTAATAGTGATAGATAACTTTCTCAGTCACAGGAGATAACTTCTCTAAAAGAACGAGTTATGCCAGAGGTTGGATGAAAGGATTCTTATTCCTCATCTATCAACCTCATAAGCAGGAGATTATATTCCCTCTCTTTTCTTT
>DAOSVE010000125.1:0-3573 GCA_035593465.1 Candidatus Atribacteria bacterium
TAATTTTAACTTTAATTAAGGAAAATAGTAAACAAAAATATGTTTTTAGTGATAAAATATAACGAAACTAAAGTGAGGTGAGTTAAAGACCGCGATTCGGTGATTTCTCAAGATTTGCATTTTTACAGCCCTACCCGGGGTTGGTTAAGTTTTAAAGAAACAGTTCTTTCCATTTTTGATTTTATAAAGGAAGAACCGCAGTTTCATTATCGGTTAATTATTGGGACTGATTCTCGAGAAACAGATGATTCTCCTCGAGCGCAGTTGTTTGTTACTGCCATTATTATCCACAGGGTGGGCTGGGGAGCAAGGTATTTCTGGCGGAAAACTCATATTCATAGTTTATACACTATACGAGATAGAATTTATCAGGAAGCACTATTGTCTTTACAAACTTCTCAAAAATTGATGGAGCTTCTGAATTCTTTTCCTGATAATCATCTTTCCAACTACAATGTAGAAATCCATGTGGATGTAGGAAATAATGGTCCCACTCGTAGTTTAATCAAAGAAATAGTAGGGATGATAGAAAGTATGGGTTTTGTAGCTAAAGTTAAGCCGGATTCTTTTGGAGCTTCTCGGGTGGCTCATCGTCACACTTAAAAAGAGTGATTGACTTTCATACCGGATGATTTTTGTTACCCTCTTCTTTTGTCTTTGCGAGCTTCGCATAACTTCCTTTTGGAGAGTCATTATGGTTTTAGTTTTGTAGCAATCTGGACTTTCTCTCCTCTATAGACTCAGAAAAGAAAATCTACCACAGGAGATGGAAATACGACTCTGGCGGGAGAGCTGCTTTTCTCTCTTCTCGAGAGCGAAGAAAAGATTTTCTTTACCAGATTTTGAAGTATAATTTGTATGTGATAAAAAACAAAAATCAAAAAGAGACCAATATCTGGCAAAGTTTAGGGCAGGTCTGGGATTTGGCGTGGGTAACCGTTGTCCCGATGATTCTGGGATTGTTTTTAGGACGATATTTAGACCATAATTATCCCGCTGGCCTTTCCTGGACGCTTTCTCTTTTGGTTTTCGGGTCCTTTATGGGTTTTTATAATCTTTATGATTCTCTGATGAAAGAGAGTAAAAAATTAGAAAAGAAAGATAAGAATAAAAATGGGAAAGGCAGTAATTAGCGGGATTCTGGGTGTGGTTTTAGCTGTGATAGCCATTGCTCTCCTTGTCCGGAGCGTGAGAAAAATGGTATCTTCTAAAAAATCCCCTTTTTGGGGAGAAATTTTGGGAAGGTGGGCTTTAGAAGCTGTCTTTTTGTTTGTTTTTATCAAAGTTTTTTCTCTTAACATCATAGTTTTTTTGCTTTCTTTTTCTTTGAGCTATTTCTTACTGGTCTGGATAACGAGTAAAACTATTTTTAGAGGGTGATAAGATGGAAGAAACTTTAAATCCTAGTGTCGTCTTTTTCATATTCGGGCTACCAGTAACCAAAATCGTGGTTTCTACCTGGTTTGTGATGGCTTTCCTGGTAATTGCTTCTTTTATCTCTACTAGAAAATTAGATTTTATTCCTACCCGATTTTTGCAAAATGTTCTGGAGCTTTTTGTAGAGGCTATAATATACCTTATTGAGGATATGTCCCCCGGAAATGGGAAAAAGTTTCTCCCTTTAGTGGGAACACTGGCTCTTTTTATTGGTACGGCTAACTTAGCAGGATTAGTCCCTGGTCTGTCATCCCCCACCAGTGATTTTAATACTACTTTAGCTTTGGCTCTCGTGGTATTTTGCTCTGTCCCTTATTATGGGATAAAGACCCGGGGAGTCAAAGATTATTTTAAAGATTACATATCTCCTTCTCCAATTATGGCTCCTTTTCATGTTATAAGCGAGATTACCCGCACTTTTTCTCTGGCTCTGCGTCTTTTCGGTAATATCTTAGGGGAAGAGATCATAATTGCTATTCTCTTTCTTCTCTCTCCTCTTTTTGTTCCTGTACCTATGATGCTTTTTAGCATTTTCACCGGTATAGTTCAAGCTTATATATTTACTATTCTTACTGTAGTTTATCTAAGTGCTGCAGTGTCGAGGGAAAATTAAATGCTAAATTCATCTGTACCAAATTACTCCTATTGCTCCAGATAAAAGGAGAAGAAAAATGGGGTCGGTTTTTTTCCGGAATAAAAAAACAAAGGATGCTATTCCCAGCAAAATTGCAAACCAATCCTTTATCCCTTTTTGGGCCAGAGAATAAGCAGCCACAGCCATTAAGGCAATAACTGCCGGTCGTAAACCGCGCAAGAAATGCTGTACTATGGCATTTTCTTTAAAATAGGAGAGAAAGTGAAACACTAAAGTTACCAGTAAGATAGAAGGGAGGCAAAAAGCTAAAGTAGCAGAAGCTGCACCCAGTACTCCTCCTACCTTAAAACCGGTAAAGGTAGCGCAATTAATCCCGATGGGTCCGGGAGTGAGTTCAGAAAGAGTGACGAGCTCCAGAAATTCGCTGCTGCCTAACCACTGATATGTGTCTACTACTTCTTTTTCAATCAAAGGGAGAGCAGCCATTCCTCCTCCGAAAGAGAAAAATCCTATTCGTAAAAAAGCGAGGAAAAGTTGAAAGTAAATCATTTTTTTCTCGCTATCCCCAGTACTCCCCCGATTAATACTATCCATAGAGGGTGAAGTTTAAGGAATATCACCAGGGAAAAAAGAAAAAAAGCAATGAGTAAATCTTCCCAATCGTCTAAGGCGCTCTTTCCGATGTCTGCTACTCCTCCTGCAATTAAAGCTACAATGGCAGGAGTAGCTCCCCGGAAGAAATTCTGTACTATTTCCAGATGTCGATACTGGAGAAAAAAGGAGGCAATAAGCATGATAATTAAAAAAGAGGGAAGAACTGCCCCTGATATTGCTATAATGCTTCCTAACATTCCCTCTACCTTTCTTCCTACAAAACAGGCGGTATTTACTGCCATAACTCCTGGCAAACTCTGGGCTACGGAAAGTCCTTCGATAAATTCCTCCTCGGTCAGCATCTTCTTTTTTTCTACTATTTCTCGCTTAATTAAAGGAATCATAGCGTATCCTCCTCCCCAGGTAAAAGCTCCAATCTTAAAAAAAGAAAAAAAGAGAGAACCAAGAGTTGCCCACTTTGCTCGATTTAAAGTTGCCATTTCGACTTCTTAATCCCCACTTTCTTGTCATAAAGTTGCTGTAGCGTTCTGCCGCATACCGGTGATATTAGTGAATATTAAAGATTTATATACTATATTCTCGCCCTTGTAAATAGTTCATTCATCCAGAAACGAACAATAGAGGTAGTTTTTGGTCTTTTGCCTTTTTCTTCCCAGGGGTTATAAGCTAATAATGTCCCATAGTTTTTCTCTGAACACTACTATGGTTAACCGCAAAACCTAATATAATTGTTATCCTCCCCTTCCGTCATCGCGAGGGAGGCTAGAGGCCGACCGTGGCGATCTCGTTTTTCATTGAGTCCCAGCGAATTCCGAAAGGTAAGGTACGTAGTACTAAAAGCTCGAGGTTGCCACGCCAAGCGAAACTGCGAGGCTCGCGATTGACCTTTGGAGGGGATTACCATACCCGGCAAAAACCGCTGTCTC
>DAOSVE010000126.1:0-3514 GCA_035593465.1 Candidatus Atribacteria bacterium
TATTTAAAGTGGAAGGAGTAGGAAACTGTGGAAAAGGTAATTTTAGAAGATATTCCTTGGGAGGTAGAAGAAGAAAATTTTTTGAAGAAGTTTCACTTAAAAAAAGGAAGCGAAGATGCTCAAAGGGTTAGAGATCTATTAAAAGAAGCTAAAAAAGTAGGTCATCCTCGAGGAATGTATCACGTGGCTTACATAGATAAAAAAGGAGAAAATGAAGTTACTATTGAAGGGATAACTTTTAATAGCAAGGTTTTAAGGACTAACTTAGAAGATATTTATCGAGTTTTCCCTTTTGTGGTTACATCAGGTAAAGAGTTAGAGGAATGGTCTAATCAATTTGAGGATATGCTGGAAACTTTTTGGGTAGCAGAAATAAAAGAATGGGCATTGAAACAGGCTATGCATTATATGCTCGAAAATTTGAAGGAGAAATTTCATCTGGATAAAGTAGCAGCTATGAATCCTGGCTCTTTACCTGATTGGCCAATGGAAGAGCAAAAAAAGCTCTTTGTTTTACTAGGTAACCCGGAAAGAGAGGTGGGAGTAAAGTTAACTGATAGTTACCTAATGATTCCAATTAAATCAGTTTCGGGAATCTGGTTCCCTACCAAGGCAGATTTTGAAAATTGCCAGCTTTGTTCTCGAGAAAATTGTCCGGGAAGAAGAGCTCCTTATGATGAGAAGCTGACAAGAAAATATCAAGTAAAAGCCTGATTAAGGTTCATTTATCGTTTTCTAGGAGGAGCGGTAGAATTTCTTATCACCAACTCAGGTTGTACTACTATTGTTGTTCTACGGATTTTTTTACCTTCAATAAGTTTCGAGAGGAGATTTATTCCTTCTTTAGCCATTTCATCAAAAGGTTGAGCTACAGTAGTTAAAGGAGGAGAAATTACATCGCAAAGGGGAATATTGTCTAAGCCTATAATAGAAACATCTCCAGGAACAGATAAACCCCTTTCTTTTATCGCTTGGATAGCCCCTAGGGCCATTAAATCATTCATAGAGAAAACAGCTGTGGGTTGTTCAAAAAGAGAAACGGTGAGAATTCTATTCATTGCCTTCCTTCCTTCGTCCATTTTAAAATCTCCTTCTTCGATGAGTTCCTCTCTTAAGCTCATACCACTTTTCTCCAGAGTATCCAGAAAACCATAGAATCTCTCCCGGCAAATTTTAATTCTTAATGGTCCAGATAAACAGGCAAATTTTTTATGACCTAAGTTCAAAAAATGAGAAGCAGCTAATGCTCCAGCTGCGTAGTTGTCCAGCTTTATAGTAGGAGCTTCTTCTTTTTCTAGAGTTCTATCTAATACTACATAAGGGATTTTGGACAATTGAGGGGTTTTAAACAATAAACTTTCATCTAATACCCGGGAGAAGATTATTCCCTCTATTTGACGCTGAATTAGAATCTCAAGGTATTTTTTTTCCTTTTCCGGATTATCGTTAGTATTGCAAAAAATTAAACTATATCCTTTTTTAGAAGCTGCTTCCTCTAAGTACTTTGCTAATCGACCAAAAACCGGGCTTTCGATATCGGGAACGAGAAGACCGAGTAACCTGGATTGCTGGCTACGCAAACTCCGGGCTAGAAGATTAGGTTGATAATTAAGTAAACGAACCGCTTTCCAAACTTTTTCTGCAGTCTCTTTGCTTACTGACTCTTTATTATTTATTACTCGAGATACTGTAGCTATAGAAACCCCTGATAGCCGAGCTACTTCTTTAATTGATGGCATTTTATTCCCTTTTGAAAACGTTTTTATAAAACAAAAAAATTTGTAAGATGTATACTATATAATATAGTAAAATTAGTTATTGACAAAGTCAAGTTATTTTGTTAACGTTTTCAGAAAACGTTAACAAAATAACTTGATAGAAGCAACCAACAAGATTTTTATGGATTTTTATATTAGAATCTTGGCGGCAACGTAAAAGAGTTAATAATTTTTTTGTTTATGTTAAAGTTTATGTTAAACTTGTGATGTCTTTAAAAAGCTACGAAAAGGAGATGAAATAATGTCTAACCCAGCCTCGCTTTTGAATATTGCCTTAGAAAAAGGGCAGGGGATTTTTCGTTTGTTTCCTAACTGGGTTCCTCGAGCATTTTGTATCCCGGGAAAAAGGTTAAAACTTCATCCTGATGATTATTTTGCTTTTGGCGTCCACCGAGGAGGTATCGATGAGCGTTGGTTTGCATCTACGGTCAGAGCTGATAATGGTCCAGAAACCTTACCTGATGAGGGACTAAGCTATATTTACGTTGAAGATGGCTCTCGAGTAGAAAAAGTCCTTCTTAAAGATGCTATAGAACTAATGGGTGAAGATATATTAGGTAAAGAGGTAATGAAAAAATATGGTGGTTGGACTATGTTTGCCAAGTTTTTTGATAATATGGATCCTCTTCCTCATCACCTTCATCTGGATGACGAAAAGGCCGCACAAGTAGGGCGAAGGGGGAAACCAGAAGGATATTACTTTCCTCGTCAATTAAATAACCACGGAGGTTATTTCCCTTATACTTTCTTTGGTCTTAATTCAGGAACTACTCGAGATGATATTATCCAATGTCTTAAAAACTGGGATAAAGGAGATAACGGCATCTTATATCTTTCTCGAGCTTATAGACTAAAACTAGGAACTGGCTGGAATGTTCCTCCGGGAATTTTGCATGCTCCTGGGTCTTTGCTTACTTATGAGCCACAGGGAGCTTCCGATGTTTCTGCTATGTTCCAGAATATCGTCTGGGATAGATATATTCCCTGGGATATGTTAGTAAAAGATGTTCCTCTTGAACATAAACAAGATTTAGATTATATAGTTGACCTCATAGATTGGGAACTAAACTTAGATCCTGATTTCTATAACCAGCACTTCTTTAATCCTCGGCCGGTTAAACCTCTAAACGAAATGAGAGGTGAAGGCTATGAAGAATACTGGATAGCATATAATACTGAGTACTTTGCAGCTAAAGAACTTACTATATTCCCCCGACATAAGGTAACCATAAAAGAAGATGCATCTTATGGCTTAATTGTAATTGAGGGAAGAGGTAAATTCGGAGCTTTGGAAATAGAAACCCCCGCTATAATTCGTTTTGGCCAAGCGACCAGAGATGAGCTATTCGTAACCCGGGAAGCAGCAATAAACGGTATAACTATAGTCAACGAAAGTGAAAATGAAAACCTGGTTATGTTAAAACATTTGGGACCTAAACCCTGAAATAGAAGAGGTTATTTTTATGGTTTGATAAACTAACTAAAAAATTCCTGGGATAGTGGCTCCGGATGAGGTTAGTTTTGATATTTTGCGAGGAGAAGTACACACGCTGGTAGGAGAGGTAAATCAACCTTAATTAAAATTGTTACCGGGGTTTATCAGAAGGCATCAGGAGAAGTTTTCTATCAAGGGAAACTCATCAATTTTCGCATCTCTCATGATGCCTTACAAAACGGAATAGCTACTATATATCAAGAATTTAACCTCATTCCGCTTTATAGTTAACCGCAAAATC
>DAOSVE010000127.1:0-3472 GCA_035593465.1 Candidatus Atribacteria bacterium
CAAACTTTCATAAATTGGTAACAAATCGCTCACTGAAAAGCCAAAAAGACCCCTTAGAATATTCTCAGAAAACTCAAAAGGAGGTCAGACACATGAGAAAAACTTGGTTACTCGTAGCTTTAGTGAGCGTGCTTGTTTTAAGTATAGCCTTTCCAATTTTCGCTCAAGGAAGAAGCCTTGCTCCCTATCAGGAAAGAGACAGGCAAATGAAGCAGGATAGATTGCACCAGAATATTAGCTATTCTCTTAACTTGACTGAAGAACAAAAAGTCCAAACACTGGATATCTGGGCTAAATATCGTTCCGACATCCGGGACTTACAAGACCAGATGGAAGAGGCGCGCATTGCTCTCTGGAAGTTGAGCCTCGAAACCCCTTCTGAAGAAGTAGCCAGCGAAATACGGGATAAGATAGGAGAAATCAATTCCTGGCAACAAAAGATACAAGAAATCAGAGATACTATGTTTCAAGAAATACTTTCTCTCTTAACTCCGGAGCAAGTCTCTCAACTGGCTAAACAGTATCTTCCAAAAGGAGGAAGAGACTTCGCCTTGCAAAGAGGTATGGGCTTTCCTGAAAACCTCAGGTAAGATAATTATAGCAGCTCCGAAGTAACTTCGGAGCTGCTATATCACACGATATAATGATTAAAGGTAAACATGGCATGGCTAAAATTCTGGTAGTGGAAGATGAAGAGAGCGTACGAGAACTCCTCCGCCTGTATCTCGAGAAAGAGGGGTTTCAGGTGGAATTAGCTTCCGATGGGGAGGAAGCTCTGGAGAAGATGTCCAGAATTTCTCCTGACCTGGTCCTTTTAGACCTCATGCTTCCTAAAAAAGATGGGTGGGAAGTATGCCGGGAAATAAGAAAAACTTCTTACGTTCCTATAATTATGCTCACCGCCCGGGGAGAAGAGTTTGATAAAGTACTGGGGTTAGAACTAGGAGCTGATGACTATGTGGCCAAACCTTTCAGTCCCCGAGAGCTGGTGGCAAGAATTAAGGCAGTTCTCCGCCGCTTCAATACCTCCTTAGGAGGAGGAAAAACGTGGGAAGCTCTTGGCCTCAAAATTGATTATGAAGCCAAAAAAGTGGAAATAAAAGGAAAGGAAATCAACTTCACCCCCAAGGAGTTCGAATTGCTCTGGTTTTTAGTTAACCATCCCCAGAGAGTTTACACCCGGGAACAACTTTTAGAATATGTATGGGGGTATGATTTTGCCGGAGATGCTCGAACTGTAGACACTCACATAAAACGTCTCCGGGAAAAATTAACCGAAGGAGGAATTGCTTCTTCGATAAAAACAGTATGGGGATACGGTTATAAATTTGAGCCCGGATGATGAAGAAAACTCTATTTTCTAAACTTCTCCTTTCCTATCTTGCGGTGGTAGCTTTTTCCTTTTTAGCCTCAGGGATATTGAGCTCCCAATTTTTTTCCCGCCATTACCTCGCTTCCAAAGAAAAGGAAATAATGGAACAAGCTAAAACCATCAGCGAGTTTATTTCCCAATCTCCCCAGGAAGAGATACCGGAAATTTTACCCCGTCTGAGAAGAGGAACTCAGATTCTGCTACTCAGCCGGCAAGAATTCTCCTCTCCTAATTTTCCTGTATCGGAGGCACCTCGTCCCGGACCGGGTGGAATGAGAAGAGAAACTATTTCGAAAGACAAGCTAGAAAAAGTCCTTCAGGGAGAAACCATAGTTTTCAGGGGATTCAATCCTCGATTTAACCAGGTAATGTTGATGGCTGCTTCCCCGGTTATACAGGATGGAGAAGTCTCCTCTATCCTTCTGCTTGCGTCTCCTATAGTTAGTATTGAGGCTACTGTGTCTGCACTAAGGCGTATCATCCTTATGGCCAGCGCCATCTCTTTAATTTTTTCTCTCGTTCTTTCATATTTCTTTTCTCGTTCTCTTACCCGTCCCCTTCAAAAAATAAGTGAAGCAGCCCGAGATTTAGCTTCCGGTAATTTACAGCGGAGGATAGAAGTGCATACCGAAGATGAATTAGGGCAATTAGCTCAGGACTTTAATTATCTTTCTTCCGCTTTAGAGAAAACCATTAATCACCTGCACCAGGAAAAAAGAGAAACAGAAAATATACTCCTTCATATGGCAGAGGGTGTAGTAGCTATAGACGAAGAAGGGAAAATCACTTCCGTTAATCCGGCTTTACTTAAAAAACTGAAATGGGAAGGAGAAGCTCCTTCAGGACTTCATCTTTCTCAACTGTTTCCTAAATCTGAAATACAGGAAATCTTCTTCCGGGCGTTAAAAGAGGGGAGAGAAGAAGCTCAAGAGTTTCAAATAGAAAATGGAGACCATCTCATTCTTCACGTAACACCCTTAAAAGAGGAAGAAAAAGTATATGGAGTGGTGGGAGTTTTTCAAGACATCACCGAGCTTCGCCAGCTGGAAGAGCTACGCCGTGACTTTTTAGCTAACGTTTCTCACGAGCTGCGTACTCCTCTTACCTCCATCCAGGGGTTTGTAGAGGCAATAATGGACGGAGTAATTAGCGATGAGGAACTAAAAAAGAAATACTTAGAAGTTATTCATCGAGAAACACTGCGCCTTTCCCGGCTTATCCATGACCTTTTAGATCTTTCTCTAATGGAATCAAAAAAAATAGAATGGGAAGTAAATCCTTTATCCCTCTCCCAGATGATAGACCAGGTATTACTTAAATTAATGCCCCAGATAGAGGATAAAAAAATCCAGATAAAAAAAGATTTCCCTCCCCGGATTCCTTTAGCTCTGGGAAATACTGACCGGATTGAGCAAGTATTGATAAATTTACTCAGTAATGCTCTGATTTTTTCTCCCCCGGAAAGCATCATAGAAATAAAAGCCTGGAGAGAGGAAAAAGAAGTAGCTATTTCTATAAAAAACCAGGGAGAAGGGATCCCCGAAAAAGACATTCCTCATCTCTTTGAGAGATTTTACCGGGTGGAAAAATCTCGTTCTCGAGAAAAAGGAGGAACAGGCCTCGGGTTAGCCATTGTCAAACAAATCATAGAAAACCATGGTGGCACAATAAGAGTGGAAAGCCAATCCCAGGAGGGGACTGCTTTTATCTTTACTTTGCCTATAGCCCCTCCCCCTGAGGGAGATTAAAGCAAAACGGTCCCCCCTATAACCCCCATTAAAAACATAAAAAGCAAAAACTACTGGGAAAGGAAAAGCGCCTCCCTCAGTGGGGCAAACTCCTTTATAATTCCCTTTTTTCGTCACCCCAGCAACTTTCGAGTCGTTTTTAGCCTGCCTCTGAATAGTTCTATTATCACCTTATCTGTCATTCCTGAATGTATTTATCAGGAATCTAAACTATAAAGGGGAGGGCCCCTTTATAATCCCCCGGAAAGCAAAAGAAAAAGACAAAAACTTAAAAACCCAAGACTACTGAGGAAGAAAGAACCTTCCTCAGTGGATTCCCGATAAAAAATCTCGGGAATGACGAAAAGAGAAG
>DAOSVE010000128.1:0-3462 GCA_035593465.1 Candidatus Atribacteria bacterium
CATATCCCGAAGACGCTCTTTTCAACCGGTCCATAATTGCTCTTCCCAATCCTTTTTCCTCTACGGTTAGGCTGATTATGGCCCGAAAAGGACCTTCTTCCAACTCTCGCAAAACACTGAAGAGATTACTGGCTACCTCTCTTATATCCCCTTTCTCACTCAAAACCTTTATCTCTTCTCGGGAATCAGCAATCGGAAAAGGAGAAACAATAGCTATTCCCGAAAGATCACACAAGAGGAGATCCTCTATCTTCCCTTCAAAAAGGTAAAGAGGAATCCGGGGAGCATAATGCTTCTTTAAAGTACCAGGAGAAAGAACTTTAGGGGAAGAAGGCGGTGTCTCGATTTTTCCTACCCACTTTTCGATTTCTTCAATACTCAACCCTCCTGGCCGAAGGAGAAAGACCTTTCCCTCCTCTATCATGATTATTGTAGATTCCACCCCAATCTCTGTTTTTCCTCCATCCAGAATCAAATCCACTCCTTCTCCTAAGTCAAGAGCCACTTCCTCTGCTTGAGTAGGACTCAGATGTCCAAAACGATTGGCACTGGGAGCAGCCACAGGGACATCTGCCCAATCTATCAACTTTAAAGCTACAGGATGAGCTGGCATGCGGACAGCCACAGTGGAAAGACCGGCAGTAACGATATCAGGAACTTCCTCTTTTTTGGGTAAAACCAGAGTTAAAGGACCAGGCCAGAACTTTTCCATCAACATCTCCGCAAGAGGAGGAATTTCCCTAAAGAGACGGGAAACCATCCCATGGCGAGAAATATGCACAATAAGAGGATCGAAACGAGGTCTTCCTTTAACTTCGAAAATACGAGCCACCGCCTCAGGTAAAAACACATTAGCCCCCAGTCCATAGACGGTTTCAGTGGGGAAAGCTACTAACCCTCCCTCCTTTAAAATTTTTGCTCCTTTTTTAATGTTTTCATCTGTAGCCGGAAGAATTCGCTCCATTTTTCTCCTTTTCTCCTGATATTGCTCTCTTTTTAGTTCTATTATAGAATAGCAAGCAAAACCGAGGAAGGAGTCAGCTATGACCGGGCAATCAATTATATTAGGTTTAATTCAGGGATTAACCGAGTTTTTTCCCATTTCTTCTTCTGCTCATCTTATTCTTCTTCGCCCGATATTCAATCTGGGAGAACAAAGCCTGTGGTTTGATGTGCTGCTCCATGGAGGAACCTGGCTTGCAGTATTAATTTACCTTATACCTTATTATTCCCGGGCTTTTCGTCAGCCCCGCATTATTTTGAATATCCTCCTGGCCACTATCCCTGCAGGATTACTGGGATATTTATTTGAAGATATAATAGAAAATTCCTTGAGAAACAGCTTTTTAGAGATATGTTTATTATTAGTTATTTTAGGTGTGATATTTTTAGTGGTAAAAGAAAGAGGGAATAAAACTTTAGAGAATATGACTGGAAAGGAAGCTCTCTTAATCGGGGTAGCTCAAGCTCTTGCTCTTTTCCCGGGGGTTTCCCGCTCAGGTATTACCCTTCTGGCTGGATTTCTCTGCGGGCTACAAAAAAAAGAAGCGGTGCTTTTTTCCTTCTTTTTATCAGCTACCACCATTGGAGGAGCATTTATCTTAGGAATTAGAAATTTGAGTGTTTCGGGAAACTTCCTCTCACCGGAGCTGGTGAGTGGATTCCTGGCTTCCTTTGGTAGCGGATTGCTGGCTTGCTTTCTCCTACTGAGGATTGTGAAAGAAAAAGGGCTGAAACCTTTTGGTTACTATCGCATCATTTTTGGGGGGACAATGTTCATCTGGTTTTTATTTCATTAAAACATAACATCTTCGAGAAGAGAGCGGATTTTCTCTCTCAAAATATTTTCCACTTTGTTAAATAATTGTTCAGAATAAAAGGCAACCGGCAACCATATTTTTATTCTTCCGTCCTCTAAAATGATATGGATACTTTCAGGAATTTCAGTTTCCCTCCTCACCATTTCCTCTAAAAACTTATTAAGACTCCTAAAGGGTATAAAACAGAGCTGATAAGGGCTATTTAGTTCATACTCCCAGTAAAAGTAAACAGTCTCTTCATATCGGTAAGGTACCGGCTCTAAAATTAACTTAATCATTTATCGAATCACCTCTGAGATAAAATAAATACCAAAGAAAAGCATAAACCCTCCGCAAATCCCCACTAACCACTGATAAAAACGGGGAGAGAGGAAGTTTTTACCTCGATGCAAAGTAAAAGAAACCGCGCTATACCAGACAAAGTCAGAGAGAATATGGCCAAGAAAGAAAAACACCACTCCCCAAAAGGGAAAAGAAGTAGCAGAAAGAAGAAGAGCCAACCCTACAGTAGCCCACCACATTATCCAGTAAGGATTAGAAAGACTGACCAGTAAACCTTTAAAAGCCAGGCCACCTTCTGAGTTTGAGCTATTCTCTACAGAGAAAATTTCTGAATTACGCACCATCCTCAACATATCTATTCCCAGATACAATAAAACTACCCCTCCTCCTATTCCTATAACCTGGTGAACTAAAGGTATGTCCAGCACTTTCCCCAGACCAAGCATTAAAGCTATAACCAAACCCAGTTCTAAAATTCCATGACCCAAAACTACCAGAGGTCCAGCTTTATAGCCCACCTGGTAAGTCCCGGAAAGAACCAGAGCCAAAAGCGGACCGGGCATCAATGCTCCTGAAAAACCAATCAGGAAAGCACTGCCAAAGATAGATAATAATTCCCAGCTTTCGTTCATTTCCTTTTTTTTATTTATTATATAACAATCAGCGAGATATTTACTGGAAAAAACTTAAAAATAAAATCTACCGAGGGAGAAAAAACCCCTCAACAAAAAACTTCTGGATTCCCGATTGAAGATTTCGGTAATGACGTAAGAAGATGAACGCCTCGCTAAATTTCAGGCATAATAGACCTTTCCTTTTCTCACCTTGAAATCCTCTTTTTTATTCGCCTCCTGCACTTTCTCCACTGACTCTTTTCTTTCTCCCTTCCGCAAGAGATGAGAAAAGGAGAAGCCCGCAAGGGGTGGGAGAAAGAAAAAAATCCCACGAGGATCGCAAAAACAGCCTACGGCGCCAAAAGCAAAAGAGCAAAAAATTGAAACCAAAAACTAAAACAATTACACTGGATAATACGCCAGAATCATGATTACAAAATGGAGAGTGAATTGCCTTAAAAAAGTGGCCTGACTCCCTTTTACAAAAATTTAGAGCACTTATCCACTTACTGCAAAACAAAATATAGGATATAATCGTCTGTACTGAGGTATTTCCCTTAGCTATTCATAGAGGAACTTATTTACCTGGTACCAATATATAAAACGATGAGAAAACATATGCAGACAGAAATGAAAAAGTTATTATCATATCTGAAGCCATACTGGAAAGCAGCGCTGTTAGCTCCTATTCTGATGCTAATAGAAGTAATATGCGATTTATCTCAACCCACTTTATTAGCCAGCAT
>DAOSVE010000129.1:0-3430 GCA_035593465.1 Candidatus Atribacteria bacterium
TTAATCTGCAAGGTTTTTCCCTCCCTCTCAAACTTTCTCTAGCTCAGTTAAAAAAGACTTCTTCAATAATACAAATCGGCAATTTAAGAAAAAACTTTATAGAGACTTTAAATTTTCTCCTGACTTTGACACCTTTCTCTTCTTTTTAAACTCTCCTGACCTTTAGGACCACTGAGAAAATCTATATTCTGCTTCTTCTATTCAGGATTAGAAAGTGAAGTAAAGAAAAACCTATTTACTATCTCCACCTGGTACAATCCTATAGAGATGAACCAGGTAAGCTCAAACATCGAATAATTTATGCTTTAGAAGAGTTATATTAGTGATATAATCAAATTGCTGCGTTTCTTCTGCGGTAGCTAAAATAAAGAAGGGTATTTTTATTGTGAATGAGATTGTAAAGATATACAATCGTATAAGGGAAGGGAGGTGAAGGTGGTGGCTATTTATTATGTGGGAACTTGTTCCTGGACAGATAAAACCCTCATTGAAGAAGGCTCTTTTTACCCCCCTCAATTTAAAAACTCTGCCGAAAGATTAAGTTTCTATGCTCAACATTTTAA
The DNA here is from genome assembly GCA_035593465.1 of Candidatus Atribacteria bacterium. GTDB lineage: Bacteria > Atribacterota > Atribacteria > Atribacterales > Caldatribacteriaceae > Sordicultor. The sequence continues at coordinate 564 of DAOSVE010000129.1, forward strand.
TACCGTAGAAGTTGATTCCACTTTTTACGCTTTCCCTGCAGAGAGAAATGCTCATCTCTGGGTAGAGAGAACCCCTCCCTCTTTTCTGTTTAACATAAAATCTTTTTCTCTATTTACCTTCCATAAAACTCCCCTATCAGCTCTTCCTCTTTTCTTAAAAGAAGAATTGCCTGAAAAGTTGCACAACCAACCCTATCTCTATTTATCGGATGTTCCCCAAGAGTGGCTAAAAATGGCTCTATCTGCTTTCTTTTCTGCCATAAATCCCTTGCCAGAAGAAAATAAACTGGGTTATGTTCTCTTTCAATTTCCTCCCTGGATAGAAAAAAGTAAAGAAACTATGGAATATTTATCCTGGCTTAGAGAAAACACCCCAGGAACTTTAGCTATAGAGTTTCGCCACCGTTCCTGGTTGGATGAGGACAATCGAGAGGAGACTTTCCGCTTCTTACGTCAAGAAAGGTTAACCTATACCTGTGTAGACGAACCCCAATTACCCTGGACTGTTCCTCCCATAGTAGAAGCCACTACTGCAGAGCTTGTAACTCGCTTCCATGGGCGCAATAAACCAGCCTGGGAAAAGAAGGGAGCATCCGTAGAAGAAAAATTTGCCTATCTTTATCAAGAAGAGGAATTAAATAACTGGAAAGAGGTGGTAAAGAAAAAATCCCCGGATGTTGAAAGAGTTTTCCTGATGTTTAATAACTGTTTTCGTGATTATGCGATAGTGAATGCTAAACAAATGAAATTATTTCTTACCGAGTGAGGTGAAATTATGGAAATCATTGATATATCTCTCCCTTTGTCAGAAGAAACACCCACTTATAAAGGGAGAAAGGAGAAAAAACCTCGTTTAGAAAGGATAAGAACTCTTTCTCAAGGAGCTAACGAAACTCGCCTGACCCTGGAAACCCACACTGGAACTCATGTAGATGCTCCCCTTCACATGCTCCCTTCTTCTCCCTCAATCGACCAGCTACCTCTCTCCTCATTTCTTGGTCCTGCTTTAGTTGCGGAAATAAGAGGAGTGGAAACTATAGCTTTAGAGCATCTCTCTCCTTTTCAACAATTCCTATCTCCCCGGCAATTTTTGATTCTAAAAACTGATAACTCTTTTTCTGACTTTTCTCGAGAAAATTTTGTTTACCTTTCTACATCCGGTGCTTCTTATTTAGCTCAACAAGGGATAAAGGGTATAGGAATTGACTCTTTAGGTATCGAACGCGACCAGCCTGGGCATCCCACCCATCGTCTTCTTTTAGAAAAAGGCATTCTAATATTTGAAGGGTTATATCTCCGGGAGGTAGAACCTGGCTTTTACTATTTTCTATCTTTTCCTCTTAAAATCAAAGAGGGAGACGGTTCCCCGGCAAGAGCTGTACTCTTTAGAATATAAAATGAAAACCTTGATATTCTTTGGAGCTACAGGTAACCTCTTCACCCGGAAAATCTTCCCCGCTTTGTCCTCTCTCTTCTATCGCTATGAGATAAGAGATTTAGCTTTAATAGCTTTGGGAAGGCGTTTTTCTGAGGAGGAAGACTACCGGAGATTCCTTCAAGAAATCCACCAGAGAGAAGAAAAAGAATTATTAGAACGAATTTTCTATCTCCCGGGAGATTTAGAAAACCCAGAAATCTCTCTGAAAATCAGTCAGTTAATTAGCAAAATAGGGAAAGAAGAGGTAATATTTTATCTTTCCACCCCTCCTTCTCTTTATAAACCAGCCTTAAAAACCATAGAAAAAACCCTGTCTTTAAGTCCGCCCTCCGTAAAAAAAGTAGCTTTAGAAAAACCCTTTGGCTCTAGTGAAAAAGATTTTGAAGATTTGGAAAAGGCTCTTAAAAAAAATTTTCGAGAAGAAGAAATTTTTTATGTCGACCATTACTTAGGAAAAGCCACCGTTCAAAATCTCATCATCCTCAAGGCTGAAAATCTATTTATAGAAAAACTGCTCTCCCGGTCTTTCGTAAAAGAGGTACGTATTGCAGTAAGTGAAAAAGAAGGAATAGGTGAGAGAAAAAAGTTTTACGAAGAGACTGGTGCCATAAAAGACATACTTCAAAATCATCTCCTTCAACTTCTCACTCTTTTGGCTATAGACATTCCTCCTCTTTGTGAAGAAGATAAGAAAGAGTGTCAAAGATTTCTAGAAAATGTAGCACAGGCCAAGAGCCAGTTGCTTACCAAAATTCAATTACCTCCTCAGGAAGCTATATACTTAGGGCAATATCAAAGTTACCGAGAAGAGGTAGGAAATCCTCATTCTCAGGTAGAAACTTTAGTTTACCTACCCTTATATATTTCTTCCGAGCGGTGGCAAGGAGTACCATTTCGAATACTGACTGGAAAAAGAATGGCAGAGAGAGAATCATATATTGAAGTGGTATTCCACTCTTATTCTCCAGAAGATAACCGTCTTCGCATAGAGATTCAACCGGAGGAAAGAATAGACCTCTTTATAAGAGTAAAAACACCGGAAATGGGATTGTATTCTTCTCCCGCCCGGTTAAACTTCACCTATTCTGGAAACTTTGGAGCCAACACTCCCGGAGCCTATGAAAAAATAATATATGACCTCTTAGCCGGGGATAGAACTTTGTTTCCTGATTCTACTTTTATTCGTCACGCCTGGCAGATAGTAGACCAGTTGATTTCTATTATCCACAAGGAGAAGAGGAACCCCCACCTCTACCCTGAAGACACTTTAACCGCCAGAGATTTCTGGAGTTCACCTCCACAGCTTAACCTAAGTCTCCCCGGATAAAATTAGCTGATTAGCTAGTTCTAACTTTGATGGTTTCTTCTTTTAGTTTTACACTGTAGGCACCCGAGGAAGTATTTTTCTCCTCCAGTGCTCAGCTTTTAT
>DAOSVE010000013.1:0-27823 GCA_035593465.1 Candidatus Atribacteria bacterium
AATCTGGCTCCCCGGGCAGGACTCGAACCTGCAACCCTCCGGTTAACAGCCGGATGCTCCACCATTGAGCTACCGAGGAGCGGCTACATCAAGGATTATAGAGAACTTATTCTGTTTCGTCAAGATAGTCGCGCAATTTTTTGCTACGAGTGGGATGCCGAAGCTTTCTCAAAGCCTTAGCTTCAATCTGGCGAATTCTTTCTCTGGTTACTCCAAAAATCTGCCCTACTTCTTCTAAAGTATGAGGTCTTCCATCCTCCAAGCCAAAGCGAAGCTTTAAAACCTTTCTCTCCCGGTCGGTAAGAGTATTCAAAACATTATCTAATTGCTCTTTTAAAAGAGAGTAAGAAGCAGCTTGAGGAGGAGCAAGCGCTCCAGTATCTTCTATAAAATCACCCAGGTGGCTATCCTCTTCCTCCCCAATAGGAGTCTCAAGAGACAAAGGTTCCTGAGCTGTTTTTAGTATCTCTCTGACCTTTTCCGGAGTGATGCCCATCTTTTCTGCTATCTCTTCAGGAAGGGGCTCTCTTCCTAGCTCTTGAACCAATTGCCGAGCAGTTCGAGTAAGTTTATTAATAGTCTCTACCATATGAACCGGTATACGAATGGTCCGCGCCTGGTCAGCAATAGCCCGGGTGATAGCCTGCCGGATCCACCAGGTAGCATAAGTACTGAATTTATAACCCTTTCGATAATCAAACTTCTCTACTGCCCGGATTAAGCCTAAATTGCCTTCCTGAATAAGGTCCAGAAAGAGCATACCTCTACCTACATATTTTTTAGCAATACTTACTACCAGTCGTAAGTTAGCTTCGATGAGTTTCCTTTTGGCTTCGGGGTCTCCTTTTTCTACTCTTTTGGCTAACTCTACTTCTTCCTCGGGTTTCAAAAGAGGAACTTGCCCAATTTCTTTCAGATACATTTTTACCGGGTCATCGACCCCTATACCTTTTATATCCTCAAAGTAAAAATCTTCTGCTTCTATAGTGGGCTGTTCTTCCTGTAAAGCCTCTTCATCCGACACTTCAATGCCCAAACCCAAAAGGGTATTATAAACATCATCCAGCTTATCTACATTTATAGCCTCGCTACCTAAAGCATCATTCAGCTCTTTAAAAGTAATATATCCTTTTTGTTTTCCTCTTTCCATTAAAGAAGAAATTTCCAAAGAAGATTTATTTTTATTATTATCGCCCACCCGCATCTCTCCTCTCTTTAATCTAACCTTTTCAATTTCTCTCTTTCCTGTGAGAGTAAATGATAATATTGCAGCCTCTCTTCACTATCTTCCCGAGAAAGTTCTTCCTGTATCTTTTGCATTTCCTCTTCTACCGAAGCTAATTTTAGCCGACGTATTAAATCCTCCACCACCTCTTGATTCACCCCCCCCTGCAAATCTTCCCGAGTCATTATCTCTGCCACACAACGAGACAAGCCTTCATCACCGGAAAAAATGTCTATCAAATCAGAAGGAGAAAAACTACCCTGCCCTTGAGAATCGGCAAAAACACGAAAAATACGACGGTGCTCAGGTCGAGAAAAATTTTTAACTTCCAGCTCTTTAATGATTGTTTCCCTCCAGAACTGACTTTCTATCATAGCTCGTAGAAGCATCTTCTCTGCTTTTATTTTACCTGGTTCTTTACTCAAAAAAGAATTTAAAGCTGCTTCAGGTGTTTTTTCTTGCCTTAAAGCACTATAAATCACTGATTCTCCCACTTTTAGTTTCTCTGCTAAATAACTAACCTTTAAAGACCTCTCCACGGGGTCCTTAATTGATTGAAGAAAGGGAACCATATTTCGAATAATTTTCGCTTTCGCTTCCAGAGAGTTAAAACCATAATCTTTAATAAATAATTCCAACTGAAAATCAAAAAGAGAAGGAGTTTCTTCTAAAATCTTCAAAAATTCCTCTCTTCCCACCTCTCGTAAGAAAGAATCAGGGTCATGAGGCGCAGGGATAGACAACACCCGTACGGTTATTCCCTGTTCCTGGAGAATGTTGATACCTCTTGCGGCTGCTTTCTGTCCTGCTATATCTGAATCATAACAAATAATCACTTCTTCAGCATAACGACGCAAGAGCATAGCCTGGTCCCGGGTGAGAGAAGTGCCCATAGAAGCCACACAATTATTAATTCCCTCTTGAAAAAGAGTGAGGAAATCCATATACCCTTCTACTAGAATCGCCTGATGAGAGCGCTGAATAAAATTCCGCGAGGCAAACAGGCCATAAAGGTTGTGCCCTTTGGAAAAAATCGGGGTATCAGAAACGTTAACGTATTTGGGCTCTTCCCCTCTCAGACTTCTTCCTCCAAACCCTACTATTCTTCCTTGAACATTATGTAAAGCAAAAGTAATTCTACCCCGAAAACGGTCTAAAAGTTCCCCGCTTCTTGTAACTACTCCCACACCAGCTTTAATTATATCCTGTCCCGAAAACCCTGCTTCCATCAAAAAAGCAATGGATTCTTTACCTGAAGCTGGAGAAAAACCTATGCCAAACTGCTCTACTATTTCGGGCTTCAGTTTCCTTTGTTCATAAATATAAGAGCAAGCAGTGGTAGCAAGCTCCTCCGGGGGGTTTAACAAACATTGATAATAATAGCGATTTAAAGTTTCATTTAACAGAAAAAATTTGTCTCTTTCTTTAGTTTGCCGGGTGCTGCTTTTCCCCAGAGCTGGCAATTCCATACCGCACTTTTGAGCTAAAAAAGCCACTGCTTCAGGGAAAGTCAAGTTTTCTATTTTCATTACAAAAGTAAAAATATTACCGCCTACTCCACATCCGAAGCAATGAAAAATTCCCTTTTCCGGAGAAACCAAAAAAGAAGGAGTCTTCTCTTCATGAAAAGGACAAAGGGCACGATAGTTGTGGCCTGCCGGCTGGAGACTAACATAGTGGGAAATAAATTCCACTATATCTATACGGCTTTTAATTTCTTCCAGATACTGGTCATCGAACAACAATTAAATCACCTATTTCTCCCCATTCAGGAAGAACAATAATGTTAATAGAAACTTGCTGTCCGAGGTTAGAACCCCCCCTCTTTTAAAACCTTACTCAAAAAGATTAATTAAATTTCACCCCGGAAAGCACTTTTTCTCTCAAGAGAGAACTGCATAACTTCTAAATTAAATTATTTCTCCCTCGGGAATATTCCCGAGGGAGAAATAATTTATCAGCGCATGAAAAGAGGAGCAAATACCAAAGCTACAATGGACATAAGTTTAATCAATATATTAAGAGAAGGACCAGCGGTATCTTTGAAAGGATCGCCCACGGTATCTCCTACTACCGCTGCAGCATGGGTAGGAGTTCCTTTTCCTCCTAAATTCCCTGCTTCTATGTATTTTTTAGCGTTATCCCAGGCTCCTCCAGCATTGGCCATCATAATAGCTAAAAGAAGACCGGTGGTAATTGACCCAGCCAGCACTCCCCCTAAAGCTTCTTCCCCTAAAACTAAACCTACAATGATAGGCACTGCTACTGCTAGGATTCCAGGGAAAATCATCCGGGTAATAGCTCCCCGAGTGCTGATATCTACACACCGAGCATAATCAGGTTGAGCTTTTCCTTCCATCAATCCTTTTATTTCTCGGAACTGACGTCGCACTTCTTCTACCATCTTAAAAGCAGCTGCTCCTACTGCCTTCATAACAATAGAAGAGAAAAGGAAAGGCATCATTCCTCCAATGAACAGTCCCACCACGGTGTAGGGATGTAAGAGGTCTATAGCAGTTAAACCCACGGTTTGAGAATAAGCTACAAACAAGGCAAGAGCGGTAAGAGCTGCAGAAGCAATGGCAAAACCTTTACCTATAGCTGCTGTGGTGTTTCCCAGAGAGTCTAAAGAATCGGTAACTTTGCGCACCTTCGGGTCTAAAGCAGCCATTTCAGCAATACCTCCGGCATTATCAGCTACCGGGCCATAAGCATCCACTGACACTGTCATAGCTACGATGGAAAGCATACCTAAACCGGCTATAGCAATACCATAAATCCCTGCTGCCCAGTAAGCTACAAGGATGGCAGCACAGACCAGAAGGAGGGGAAACACAGTACTCTCCATACCCAGAGCTAAACCATTAATTATCACTGTAGCCGGGCCGGTTTTAGCCGCATCTGCCAGTTGCTTTACCGGTTTATAATCACTGGCAGTATAGTATTGAGAAATGAGACCAATGGCAATACCAGCTATAAGACCAGAAATAGTGGCTACAAATGGACCCAGGGCTTTCCCTGTTCCCAAACCCCGGAATACTAACAGAGAAGAAATCAAAACAAAAATAGCAGTTAGAATAGCGCTGATGTAAGTTCCCCGGTTAAGAGCAGGTGCTAAATCTTTTTCATTTTTGGCTTTCACAAAGAGACTTCCAATAATAGAAGCCACTACTCCTAAAGCAGCAATAAGGAGAGGAAATACTACCCCGCTTACTCCTCCATATACTGCTCCAGGTATAGCACCTAATACCATAGTAGCTACAATGGAGCCCACATAAGATTCAAAAAGGTCAGCTCCCATTCCGGCCACGTCTCCTACGTTATCACCTACGTTATCAGCAATAACCGCCGGGTTACGAGGGTCATCTTCGGGAATTCCGGCTTCTATTTTACCTACCAAATCTGCTCCCACATCAGCAGCTTTAGTGTAGATACCTCCTCCTACACGAGCAAAAAGAGCAACGGAGCTCGCTCCTAAAGCAAAACCATTGATGACATTCGGGTCTTTGGTAATAAGATAAAGTGTCCCCAGTCCCAGAAGACCAAATCCTACCACGCACATTCCCATAACTGCACCTGAAGAAAAGGCGACCGTCAGGGCATCACTTACGCTTTTAGTAGCTGCCTGGGTGGTGCGGGAGTTACTGCGAGTGGCTACTCTCATACCTACAAAACCAGCACCCACAGAACATATAGCACCACACACATAACATATAGCTTCCGTTACTCCTCGCGTAAGAGCCAGAAGAATAAACATACCGATAACAAAGAAAACCAGAAAGGAATATTCTCTTTTCAAGAAAGCCATAGCTCCTTCCTGGATGGCTTTAGACAAACTCTGCATTTTCTCGTTTCCCGGATCAAAAGAATCAATCCGACGCATGAGGAAAATAGCATAAATGACAGCAATTAAACCAGCAACAGGAGCAAAAATCGCAATTCCCATAATGTCTACCTCCCTTTGTAAGTTATTTAGTCAGTATTCCTTCTTCCTTCCCAGGGCCAGGAAGAAGGAATAAAATATTTTTGATAGATGTATAAAGCGTACCTATCCGTCATTCCTGAAATAAAGTCACAAACTGATTGCTGTAAATCAGCGTTCCCTTTTCGATAGAGTTTATACTCTCTTTCTAAGATATCCGGATGCTCTAAAAAAAACCGATACAGTTCTTTAACCAATCCCTTAGCCTTATCTCTTTCTGCTTTCTGTCTTTCACTCAAGTACACTCTCTCAAAAAGAAAACGACGTAAAACCTCTGTGGCTTCTCGTACTTCTTTGCTCATCTTGACCAGTGGTTGATTAAAACTATTTAAGACTAAGTCCTTAACCATCCGGTCTATCCGCTCCCGATGAGTATATCCTAAAACTTCTAAAGCTGAAGCAGGAAGCTCATTTTCTTTTATAACCTTACCTCGCAGAGCATCATCAATATCATGGTTAACGTAAGCCACCACATCCGCCCACCGCACCACTTGTCCCTCTGGAGTAGAAGGAAGTTCTTCGGCACTAAAAACTAAATCTTCAGCCCAGGTTTTGGAGTGTTTAGCAATTCCCTCTCTCACTTCCCAGGTCAAGTTAAGTCCTTTCCCGTCTTTTTCCAAAAAGTCTACTACTCTCAAACTCTGCTCATTATGCCTGAAACCTTGAGGTTGAAGAACTTCATTAAGCGCCTCTTCTCCAGCATGCCCAAAAGGAGTATGACCCAGGTCATGACCTAAACTAATTGCTTCTACTAAATCTTCTTGCAAACGTAAAGCTCGAGCCACAGTCCGAGCAATCTGCGCTACTTCCAGAGTGTGGGTTAAGCGAGTGCGATAGTGGTCACCTTCCGGGCTCAAGAAAACCTGACTTTTATGTTTTAAACGTCTAAAAGATTTAGAGTGAATGATGCGATCGCGATCCCTCTGAAAACAATTCCGCAGCTCACATTCTACCTCTTCCTTTTCTCTCCCCCGACTATTAGTGCTCAAAGTGGCAAATGGTGATAATATTTCTTTTTCTTTTGTTTCCCAGAACCTTTTGATGTCTGCGATTGTTTTTGCCACCGCTTCACCCACTCCTTTGGCTTTTTATCCCCTACCCCATTTTTGGGGCAGGGGATAACACAATTCAAACGTCAAACTTCTTATTACTTTCTTCGCCTTCTAAAGCAGCATGAGCAGCAGCTAAACGGGCGATAGGTACCCGGAAAGGAGAACAACTGACATAGTTCAGGCCAATTTCGTGGCAGAATTTCACCGACCTTGGCTCTCCTCCATGTTCTCCACAGATTCCACATTTTAAGTTAGGACGAGCGCTGCGACCTTTTTCCACTCCCATCCGCATCAATTGCCCCACTCCTTCCTGGTCTAAAACCTGGAAGGGGTCTCCTTCTAATATGCCATTTTCCTCATAGAAGAATAAGAATTTACCTTCCGCATCATCCCGGCTGTAGCCAAAAGTCATTTGAGTGAGATCGTTAGTTCCAAAGGAGAAAAATTCAGCATATTCAGCAATCTGGTCCGCTACTAGCGCCGCTCGAGGAACTTCAATCATAGTACCAAAGCTGTAGTTAATATCTACCTGGTATTTATTGATAACATCCCGAGCTACTTCATCTAATTTTTCTTTTAAAACCTTAATCTCGTTGCGATGGCCAACCAGAGGAATCATGATCTCGGGAATAACCTTAACTCCTTCCTGAGATAGCTCGCAAGCTGCCTCTATAATAGCCCTCACCTGCATCTCCACGATGTCAGGATAGAGAATACCCACCCGGCAACCCCGCAAACCCAGCATGGGGTTATTTTCATGCATTCCCTGAACTACTCTGAGCAATCTCTCTTTTTCTTCTAATTCTGGACCGGTTACCCCCTTAACCCGTAAAGTAGTCACCTCTACTAAGAGCTCTTCTAAGCTGGGTAAAAACTCATGCAAAGGAGGGTCAATCAAACGAATGGTAACTGGTTTGCCTTCCATAACCCGGAATATTTCCTTGAAATCTCCCTTTTGCATGGGGCCAATTTTAGATAATGGTTCTTTTCTTTCCTCGGGACTCTGAGCCATGATCATCTTCTGGACCCAGGGCAGGCGATCTTGAGCCATAAACATGTGCTCTGTTCGGCAAAGACCAATTCCCTCTGCTCCAAATTCCAGAGCTTTTTTAGCATCTGTCGGGGTATCAGCATTGGCTCGCACTCCTAGACGCCGGAATTTATCTGCCCAGGAAAGAAGAGTTTGAAAATCAGAAGACAATTGAGGAAGAATAGTTTTAACCTGACCTAAAATGACTTCTCCGGTGCTTCCATCAATAGTGATATAGTCGCCTTCTTTTACCACCACTCCGTTCACCGAGAACATTCTCTTATCCAGATCGATTTTAATTGTCTCACAACCAGCTACACAGGGTTTACCCATACCCCGAGCTACTACCGCCGCATGGCTGGTCATTCCACCCCTACTGGTCAAAACTCCCTGCGCTACTGCCATTCCATGAATGTCATCAGGGGTGGTTTCCGGGCTGACCAGAATAACTTTCTCACCATCATTAGCTAACCGCTCCGCATCATCAGCATCAAAAACTACTTTTCCATAAGCTGCACCAGGAGAAGCCGGTAAGCCTTTGGCTAATACCTTCAGAGGTTGACTGCGGTCAATACGAGGATGAAGTAGTTGATTGATTTGGTCAGGCTCTACTCTTTTAACTGCTGTTTTTTCATCAATCAGCCCTTCTCTAACCATATCTACAGCAATTTTAATTGCTGCCTGAGCAGTTCTCTTCCCGGTTCTGGTCTGCAAAAGATAAAGTTTACCTTTTTCAATGGTAAACTCAAAGTCTTGCATATCTTTGTAATGCTTTTCTAATATCTCATAAACTTTTTTCAACTCCTCAAAAACCTGAGGAAGGTCTTTTTGTATTTCCACAATGGGTTTAGGAGTTCTAATACCGGCTACTACATCTTCTCCCTGAGCATTCAAGAGATATTCTCCGTAATATTCCTTTTCTCCGGTTGAGGGGTTACGAGTAAAGCCCACTCCGGTTCCGGAATCAAACCCCATATTGCCAAAAACCATCATTTGAACGTTTACTGCTGTTCCCCAATCTTCAGGGATATTGTTAATTTTCCGGTAAGTGATGGCTCTCTTATTATTCCAGGATTCAAATACGGCGTTGATGGCTCTACGTAATTGTTCTTTGGGGTCTTGAGGAAAATCTTCGCCTGTTGCTTTTTTATAAAGCTCTTTGTATCTGTCAATCACTTTTCTCAGAGCATTGGCATCCAAATCGGTATCTAATTTAGCTCCTACTTCTCTTTTTACTTCGTCTAAAATAGCTTCAAATTCATCATGGCCTATTCCCATCACTACGTTACCAAACATTTGAATGAAACGGCGATAACAGTCATAGGCAAAACGACGGTTGTTGGTGAGTTTAGCTAAACCCTCTACTACCTGGTCATTAAGACCCAGGTTAAGAATGGTATCCATCATTCCAGGCATAGAAGCCGGAGCACCAGAACGAACCGAAACTAAAAGAGGATTATCGGGGTCGCCAAGCTTCTTACCGGCTTTCTCTTCCAGAAGTTTTAAGTTTTCTTCCACTTCTTCAGCCAATCCTTCTGGCCAGCTTTGGTTATTCTTATAATAGTGAGTACAGGCTTCGGTGGTAATAGTGAATCCTGGAGGCACCGGTAAACCGATACGAGTCATTTCTGCTAAGTTCGCTCCCTTACCCCCCAGTAGTAATTTCATTGAGGCGTCACCTTCGCCAAAAAAATAGACGTATTTCTTTTTCATCGCATTTCCTCCCTCTTTCTTTTAATTTGGCTTATAATCGTACTTACCAAATCTTTACTGCTCAAACCAGTTATATCTATTACTTGACAACCTAATTTATCATAAATTCTCTGCGCAAAATCCAGCTCTTCCTTTATCACCTCTTTTTTGGCTTTACTCAACAGGCTATCCAGACCCAGAGCCTTGACTCTTTCTTCCCTCACCCGGGACAAGTAGTCAACATTCATCCGAAGGCCAATAATCGGTTTATCTGGAGAGCAAGCCACTATCTCCTCAAAATTAGGAGGAAGAGGTAGAGCTGGGTCTAACATCAAAAAAGCCGCTTTAATTCCTCTTTCTGCTAACATCAGTATCCCTTCTTCTCGGCGAGGATACCATACCCCTAAAATAATTACATCAGCGTCTTTCAGATTAGAAATGCTGAATCCACTGCTTTCTTTCCAGGCATACTCTAAGGCTTCCATTTTGGGAGACAACTCTTCCTCTAAGCGACGGAAAAGACCAGGTGTTCCTCGAGGCTGACGAGAGCTGACTTTTTTCAATACCTCTACTACCGGCCCCAAAAGGTCTATAGCTAATATTCCTCGATTAAGTGATTCGGCTCGTAAGACCTGAGCTAACTCTTCATTTACCACTGTATAAGCTACCACATCTTTTTGAGGCTGCACTATATCCAAAATACTGTATATTTGCTCCCGGTTACGAATATGGGTAAAGCGCATAATATTGACCCGGGGTAAGTCAAACTGCGAAATGGCAGCCTGCACTACTGACGTCGCAGTCTTACCCGTTCCATCAGAAATTACAAAAATATTGAAATCATCGCTCACTTTATAGGCCGAACTCGACTCTCCCACCTTTATTCTCCCTCTATCACTACCTGAGATAAGTCAGCTAAATCCTCCCACAAGTTTACCACTTTTTTCATCAAATTTAAGCGATTTTCTCTCAAATCTTTTTCTTCACACATTACTAAAACCTGATCGAAAAATTGATTGAGTAAAGGTAAAAGAGAATAAAATATTTCAAAAGCAGCGAGGTAATTTCCCCCCGCTACTGCCTGATTAAAATCTTTCTCCACTTTTTGCAGATTTCTATATAATTTTATTTCCGATTCTTCTTGCAAAAGGTCTTCTCGCAAATTCTCATTCCCAGAAAACCCTTTACTGATATTATTAGCCCGAGTAAAACCGGTAACTATTTCAGATAAAAATGACTTCCTTTCTCTCCTCAATTTTTCCAGAGTCTCTATTTTTTTAAAAGCTTCATAAAGGTCGTCAACAGAGGTGCTCAAAACCGCATTAATCACCGAATAATTAAAGCCGGAGCTCAGAAGACGCAAACGAAGACGATTAAACAGGAATTCTACTACTTCCGTTTTTACCTTTCCATTTCCTTTTCCCAGACCCTGCTTTTCTAAAAGGAAAATATTTCTCTCTACCCAGGGAGATAATGATAGATACCACTGACAATGTAATATTATATTCACGATACCCTGAGCCATTCTCCTCAACCCCCAGGGGTCTTGAGAACCACTGGGAACTCTCCCTAAGGAAAAGCTGGAAACTATATTATCCATTTTGTCCACTAAAGAAAGAATCGTTCCTGCTATCGTACCGGGATAGTTTTCCTCTCCTGGTAGAGGATAATATTGCTCTTCTAAGGCTATGGCCACTTCTTCTTCCTCACCATCTAAAAGAGCATAAACTCTACCCATATAACCTTGTAGCTCAGGAAGCTCCTTTACCATCTCACAGGCTAAATCCACTTTAGATAGATGAGCAGCTTCCTCGGCCCGCTTTATCCTTCCGGAGTCAAAACCCAGCTCTTCTCCCAGGTAACAAGCCAGTTTTTCTAATCGCTCCACTTTTTCTTTCATAGTTCCCAGAGACTCTTGAAAAATAATACCAGAAAGAGCTTCTACTCTATCTCTCAAGGGCTTCTTTCTATCCTCCTCGAAAAAGAAAAGGGCATCTTCTAACCGGGCTTTGAGCACTCGCTCATTTCCTTTTACTATCTTTTCTCCCCCTTCTCGTGGTCGATTCAAAACTATAAAGAAAAAGGGTAATAGTTCTCCCCGGTCATCAACACAAGCAAAATACTTCTGATGATGTTTCATAACTGTAGTAAGTACTCGATGAGGAAGCCTGAGATACTGAAGATCAAACCGACCGGTTATAGCATCAGGATATTCCACTAAAAAATTGACTTCCTGGATTAAACTCTCATCTTTCAGCCAGTGACCACCAACAAGTTTTTCTTCCCGGCTAAGAGATTCCTCAATTTTCTTCCTTCTTTCTTCCTGGTTAACTACCACTTTTGCCTTCAGTAAAGAAGTAAAATACTGAGAAGCCTCTTGCAACTCCACAGGTTCAGGGCTGAGAAAACGATGTCCCCGGGTAAAACGAGAAGATTTTATTCCCGCTATCTCAAAAGCTATTTCTTGGTCTCCCCAGAGGGCACAAACCCAGCGAATGGGACGAATGAATCGAAATTCTCCTTCTCCCCAGAGCATAGAACGGGGAAATTCCAGAGAGGAAATAATCCGAGGAAGCAAAGTAGGTAAAATTTCCTCCACCGGTCTTCCTTCTTCTTTTTTCACTCCAAAAAGATAAACTCCTCTTTCGGTCTCCTTTACCACGATATCAGATAAACCAATACCCTGAGAGCGAGCGAAAGCATGAGCGGGTTCTAAAAATTCTCCCGCTTCAGAAACCCCTACTTTTTTGGCTGGACCTTTAATCTCTTTAAGGACAGGGCTCTGCCTCTCTGCCACCCCCCGGAGATAAACTGTCATCCGCCGGGGAGTCCCTACCACTTTCAACTCCTGGTAATCTATACGAGATTCTCGAAAACCTTGAGCAAATTTAGTTTCCCATTCTTGAAAAATATCGGATATTAAGCTGATAGGCAGCTCTTCCATCCCTATCTCTAACAAAAGGTCTTTTTCTTGCACTATTTATCCTTCCCTTTCCAGCTTAAAATCACTAAAGTAGAGCAACTTTTATTTTGGAAGAAAAAGGGAACCCCAGAGCTTCTCTTTCCTCAAGATACAATTGAGCACAACGATTAGCTAATTGTCTTATCCTTCCCATATGTTGGTTCCTTTCCATAACGCTTATTCCCCCACAAGCATCTAACAGGTTAAAGATATGAGAACATTTCAAAACGTAATCATAAGCCGGAAGAACCAGCTTCTTATCCAGTAACCTTTTAGCTTCTTCTTCATAAAGCCCAAAGAGGGTAAAAAGAACCGGGGGGTTGCTTTCATCAAAACTGGATATAGAATGTTCCTTTTCTTCCTGGAGACGGATATCTCCATAAGTCAAATATTCATTCCACTCTACTTCGAATACATTCTCCTTTTCCTGCAAATACATAGCCATTCTTTCTAAACCATAAGTTATCTCCACAGCAATGGGCTTTACATCTATTCCTCCGGCTTGCTGAAAGTAAGTAAACTGGGTAACTTCCATTCCATCTAACCAAACTTCCCAGCCCAAACCCCAGGCTCCTAAAGTAGGAGATTCCCAGTTATCCTCCACAAAACGGATATCGTGTTCTTCTGATTTAATACCCAGATGAAAAAGGCTTTTTAAATATAAATCCTGAATATCAGAAGGTGAAGGTTTGATAATAACCTGAAATTGATAATGTTCATAAAGCCGGTTGGGATTCTCTCCATATCGGCCATCGGCGGGACGACGAGAAGGCTCGCAATACGCTACCCTCCAGGGCTCAGGCCCCAGAACTCGCAAGAAAGTAGCCGGGTTCATAGTTCCTGCTCCTACTTCTACATCGTAAGGCTGAACGATGACGCAACCTATTTTTTTCCAGTAATCACTAAGGGTCAGAATGATGTCTTGAAAATACACGGCTTCCTGGATAAATAAACTATACCAACCGATATAGTTTGCTGAGATATTTTTATTCCGCCTTTTCCCGGCTGTCTTCACTCAGCCCGCGGTTTTAAGACAGCCCTTGCCCCCTTCTCCTTAAAAGAGCAAAGCTCAAAAGTACTCTATCATTTCTAAAAAGGCTTAATAGTGGCAGGGAGGATAAAGTTTCCAGTATTTCAAGATTTTCTATAGCCAGACTTTCAGTAAACGCTGCTTCATTTTCTGCTATAGTTGTTGTCCCGTATTTAGCTGAATATCTTCCCGGTAAGTATAATTATCTTATTCCTCCCTGAGCACACCAAGCTTAGAATATAGCAATTTTAGGAAATCCTGTCAACTGGAAAAAACCGCTCCCTGATAAAGAGATTGAAAATCATGCCAGCTCAGGATTTTTTCTCCCACTTCGTAGCTGAGATAATCAGAAAGAATTTTATCTAACTCTTCAAACTGAAAAAAGCTGAGTCTCAACGGCAATGAATTTCCGCCCGGAGAAGAAAGATATTTAAGTATAGCCCTCAAATCTTGAGGGAAAACCACTTTTTCTTGCACTCGTAAAGCACAGGAAGGACAGATTACACCCCCTTCCTGGCTACTCCAGTAAGCTTCTCCCTCTATATCTTGATTACAAGAAACACAGTTCTCGAGATGTGGAGCTATTCCCAAATAAAAGGCTAAATCTAATTTGAACCGAAGAAAAGAAGAATAAACGTTCTCTCCTTTTCTCAAAACTATTTCCCAGAAATATAGCACTCTTTCTAAAAGTCCTTCTTCTGGTTTTTCCCATTGCCAGCATCGGTCTAAAAGATATAGTAAATAGCTTCCTTCTAACCACTTCCCCAGCGAAGAAGCCAGCTCTCGATAAGAAAATTTAATTAAACCCTGCATGAGTATGGGCATTCCTGCTCCAGAGTAAAACATAAATTCGGAATAATTAAAAACATCTAAAGAAGCTCCAAAACGATTTCCTATTTTACGAGCTCCTTTGGCCAGAACTTTAATTTTTCCTTTCCCCTGGGTGAAAAGAGTAATTAAACGGTCTCGTTCTCCCAAGTTAGTAGAGCGAATTACTATCCCTTCATCTTTCCAATAACGACTGAATCTGTCTCTCACTTAGACTTATATCCCCATCTTCCCAGAACTTCAGGTCTTTTCCTCCAGTTTTTTTCCACTTTAACCCATAAATCAAGATAAACTTTTTTGCCCCAGTTAAACTCTATTTCTTTTCTTGCTTCTTCTCCAATTTTTTTCAACATTTTTCCTTCCTGACCGATGACAATTTTCTTGTGTGACTCTCTTTCCACATATATAAGGGCCTTAATATAAAGAACTTCACCCCGGTCTTTAAATTCCTCTACTCTTACTTCTATCCCGTAAGGGACTTCCTGATAGGTATACCACCAGATTTTTTCCCTTATTATTTCTGCCACTATGTTTCTCTCCCAGGTATCAGAAATAATATCTCCTTCATAATAAGGAGACCCCGGAGGAAGAACTTCCACAACCTCAGAAAGCAACTCCGGAATCCCTTCTCCAGTGAGAGAAGACACTGCCGCTTTCCCTCGGAAGGCAAAAAGAGGAGAAAATCGAGCGAGAATTTTTTGGGCCTCTTCTTCTTTTACTAAATCTTTTTTATTAAGCACTAAAAAAACCGGACCGGGGAAAGAATGCAAACTATCTAAATATTTTCTATCCTCTTCCTCTCTATTGTGAGGAGCAATCATATAAAGAAGCACATCCACACCTATGAGAGCTCTTTCCGCTTCTTGAACCATCCACCGACTAAACTCATCTCGAGGAGAATGCAAACCCGGAGTATCTAAAAAAACTATCTGAGCATCGGAGAGATTAAGAATTCCCCTTAAAACCTGGCGAGTAGTCTGAGGCTTGGAAGAAACAATAGCCACTTTACGCCCTAAAACATAATTTAGAAAAGTAGACTTTCCCACATTGGGTTGCCCCCAAATAGTAACAAAACCAGAGTGAAAAGCCAAGTTATTTACTCCTTTCTATCATTTCTCAGAAAAAAAGCCTGCGGTAAAAGAGAAGAAAGAGAAACCACCTCATAATCTCTATCACTTTTGGCTGCTACTACTTCCAATTGAGGAGCAAACTCATAAAGAACCTGCCGGCAGGCTCCACAAGGAAAACAGTAAGAAGAAGAGTCACCAATAATGGCTATTTTCTTAAATTCTCTGATTCCCTGCGATACAGCTTTAAAAATTGCCACCCTTTCAGCACAAATGGTGAGACCCAGAGAGGTATTCTCCACATTACAACCAGTAAAAATATCTCCATTGTATCCCAATAGCGCTGCTCCTACCGGAAAGCAAGAATAAGGAGCATAAGCATGCGCTCTTACTTGAATAGCTCTTTTTATCAATTTTTCTCTTTCTTCTTCCTCTTCTAAAAGTCGATAGAGGATTTCTTGCTTTTCTTCCATTGCTTTAGCTTTTTCAGCATCTTCATCTTCGTATCCCAGAAGATGAAGCAACCCATGAATTAAAACGATACTCAGTGCTTTCTCTTCGCTTTCTCCCCGGTTACGTGCTTCTTGTTTGATAACCGAAGGACAAATTATTATCTCCCCCCAGATATCATCTTTGTCCGAAAAACCATAAAAAAAAGATATAACATCAGTATAAACATCCTGATGAAAAAACCTTTTTTTCAGGCTTCGAATCTCCTCTGCATCCACTACCGCTATGCTTAAACACCCTGAAAAGTCTTTCCCTTCCTCCTTTAAAACCAGATCTACTATTTTCTGTATTTTTTTTCTGGTTAAAAAGCTTTCTTCAGTCTGGTTTGCTACTTCTACCCGGTTCATTTTTCACGTCTTTCCCCCTGACTGTTTTTAATATTTCTTCTTCGGGATAGTAAGGAACCCGGGAATGAATCATCCCGTTTAGAACCACCACAAAAGCTTGAGCAATCTGCCGAATATCTCTCATAGTGAGAGGAGATTCATCCAATTGTCCTTCTCGCAAGTATTTTTGTAGAATCCCGTTAACTATGGCATCCACCCGACTGGGAGTAGGATGAGCAGTGCTACGTACCGCTGCTTCCACACTATCCGCTAAAAACACCAGCGCTTCTTCAACAGTATGTGGTAGAGGCCCGGGATAACGAAACTCTTCTTCCCTCACCTCATCTTTTCTCTCTTTTAGAGCTTTATCGTAAAAATACCGTATCAGAGTGGTTCCATGATGACGAGCAATAATTTCTTGAATCTCAGGGGGCAAATTATATTGTCTGGCTATCTCCACTCCATCTTTAACATGGCTCTGGATGATTAAAGAGCTCAAATTAGGAGAAAGGCGGTCATGGATATTATGCCCCTCCATCTGATTTTCAATAAAAAAGTAAGGCCTCTTTATCTTACCTATATCATGATAATAAGCCCCAGCTCTCACTAAAAAAGGATGGGCTCCAATTCTTTCTCCTGCAGCTTCAGCAAGATTAGCCACCATCAAACTATGGCTATAAGTACCGGGAGCTTCCATGAGAAGTCTTTTTAAAAGAGGATGAGTAGGGTTCAACAATTCCATCAACCGAAAATCAGAAGTTATATGAAAAGTGCTTTCTAAAAGAATAATTCCACCCAGAGCGATTACCGCTCCTCCCATCCCTCCTCCCCATCCATAAAAAGCATCGGCTAAAACTTTAGTTAGCTCTTTCCCTTCCTGCAAACCAAAAACAAAACTTAAACCCATATTCACCAGAGCCATCATCATTCCCGCTTTTGCCAGGTCTCTCATTTTAGAGATTTTGCTCAACCAGAAAAGAGGTAAGAATAAATTAAGATAGACATAAAATCCTTGCAGAAAATCCATCTTATCTCCCCACAGAAGAAGAGGAAAAAGAATTAAGGATCCTCCCAAAGCGTAATCTTTACCTAAAAGGGATAGAAGAATAAGAGGAAGAGCGCTGATGATGATAAAAAAAGAAGAAAGGCGGAAAGTCAGTATGTTCATGGCCAGAACACCTCCCACTGCTATTAAGCGCAGAAGGAGTAAGGAGTCATTTTCTAAAAGGGCAGGGCTGAACCTTCGAATATAGAAATATTCCCCCACTACCACCCCAGTTATTACTAAAGCCCAGGCTAAAAGTTGAAACCACCGACCTGCTTCTCCCCCAAAACCCATAGCTCTTAAAAGCTCTATATCCTCTTTAGTAGCTACCTCTCCCTTCCTTAAAATTACTTCTCCTCGCTTGATAATTCTCCTTACCGGTTGCAAAGACTCCAGAGCTTTCAACCGTTCTCTTTGTGTACTCTCAGTATCTACTACCGCAGTAGGTCGAAGGAAACGAAAAATCAAGGTTCCTGCTACTCTTATTTCGTTTCCCGTTAAATCCATTCTTTCCAGCTCACTATAGGCTTCCAGGATTTTATTTTCCAGCTCTTCTTCCCGGATAGGGTTAGCTATATAACGATTAATTAAATCAAAGGTAACTCCTTTAACTCTTTCATATTCTTCTTGAGGGGAGGTAATCAACCATTCCAGAACTCCCGGGGTAATTCTCCACTTCTTACTGAAAGTATCTTTAAAATCAGTAGATAAAAGAGAATAAGTAGGACGTGCTTCTTCTATAGATCTAAAAAATTCCTCTAATTCTTGCTCTACTATATTTATTGTTTGAGAGTCAACACGATAAACAGGAGGAACAGCAGAAAGAATTCTCTTCTGTGCCTCTGTAGTACTGGGAATATCGATAATTTCTACCGAGCGGGGGGCAATGATATCTCGATTAGCTACTTCTCCTTCTTTTATGTTCCATTCCTCTCCCCAGGAAGAAAACCAGAAGAGAAAGAAAAGCATTATCCCGTAAAAAAGAAAATTTAAAAAGCGAAAAGAAAGAAAAGAAGGCTTAACGAGAGAGAGTTTTTTCCTCAAATTTTTCATAAGCTAGAATAATTTTCTGGACTAATTGATGTCTGACTACATCTTTTTCACTCAAATAAACAAATTCTATCCCCTTAATATCTTCAAGGATTTCTTGTACCACCACTAATCCCGATTTTTTGCCACTAGGAAGGTCAATCTGGGTGATATCACCGGTCACCACCACTTTAGACCCAAAACCCATACGGGTCAAAAACATTTTCATCTGTTCAGGAGTGGTATTTTGTGCTTCGTCCAGAACTATAAAAGAGTCATTCAGCGTCCTTCCTCTCATATAGGCAAGAGGAGCTACTTCAATCACTCCTTTTTCGCTATACTTCTGAAATCTTTCAGGAGAAAGCATTTCATAAAGAGCATCATAGAGAGGACGCAGATAAGGTTCAATTTTCTCCTTTAAGTCTCCAGGTAGATATCCCAGACTCTCTCCTGCCTCTACTGCCGGCCTCACTAAAACAATCCTGCTCACTTTCTTACTTTGCAGAGCAGCACAAGCCATAGCCATAGCTAAATAGGTCTTCCCCGTACCAGCGGGACCAATACAAAAAGTTATATCTGCATCTCTTACTGCCTGAACATAGTTCATCTGTCCCGGGCTTTTGGCTCGAACAGGCTTATGATACGCAGTAGTCAAAATAGTTGGCTCTACTTTATCATTCCACCACGCTTTTTTATTTTCTTTAAAACTGAGAGCCATTTTTTGCAGGTCTTCAGAACTCAAGTCTTCTTGGGGAGAAAAAGAAGAAAGTTCTTGCAAAAAATCTCGCGCTAAAAGCTCTTCTCCAGCATCACCTTTAGTTTTAATCACTAAATCCTCTTTCTCTATGTCCACCTCTACTTGAAACACACTTTCAATAACTTTAACTTTGCTATCCAGATAGCCAAAAAGTGATTTAATGCTTTTCACACTTTCTAAAGAAATACGAATTTCTTTATCTTTCAGGTCAAGCCCCCGAGACAAGTTTTTTTATCACCCCACATTTATCTTTTGACGCACTATTTTAGAAACTACTTTCCCCTCTGCTTTACCTTGAAGACGAGACATTATCTCCTTCATCATCGGACCTAGAGACGGCTCTCCAGACCAGTTAGCTAATACCTCATCTACTACCCGCTCTATCTCCTCCTCTGAAAGCTGGGGAGGAACAAAATCTTGCAAAATAGCTATCTCTCTTTCTGCTTTTTCTAGAAGTTCAGAGCGATTTCCTTTTTTAAAATATTCTTCACTTTCCTGCCTCTTCTTAATTTCTTTTTGAATTAAAACAATTATCTCTGCCTCTTCTAGATCCCCTTTTTTTTCAATTTCTTTATTTCTTATTTCCGAAAGAAGTAACCTTAAAGTATCTAACCTCACCTGGTCATGAGCCTTAAGAGCTTCTTTCATTTGTTCTTGAATCTGGATTTTTAAAGAATTTACCTCTTTCATCCTCTTCTTTTTCTTCGGGCAGCTGCTTGAGCCTTCTTTCTTTTCTTTTCGCTGGGTTTCTCGTAATGCTCCCGGCGCTTCATTTCTGAAATCACTCCATTACGCTGGCACTTTTTCTTGAACCGGCGTAAGGCTTCATCTATGCTTTCTCCTTTACCGACTTTAACTTCAGTCACCCTTATTCCTCCCTAAATCCAAAGTAGAATCATTATAAGAAATTAAAAGGGAAGTGTCAAATAAACCGGAGGCTGTTGGAAAAATCCTGCCTTTTAGAAAGTATAATTCCTTCCTATACTCAAGATGCATATCTACCTTTAGGGGTCTTGAGCTACCCTTTTATACTAGTGGATGATTTTCCTACCAGTGGTCTTTTGATTTTCGGGGGTGATGGGGGGTCTTTTTCCCACTAAGGAAGGCACTTCTCCTTCCTCAGTTGTCTTTGTTTTTTTATGCTTTTTTGTTTTTTTGTTTCTGGGGATTATAAAGGGGCTTTGCCCCTTTATAGTTCTGTTTTGGATTCCTGATAGAACCATTCAGGAATGACAGACACGGAGGTCTTTTCCTCCGTGTTGTATTTGTCTTTTCATATTTTGTCTTTATGTTTTTCTCTTTTCGGGGGGTTATAGGGGACTTACCCCCTATTGTTCGGTTATAAGGGGCTTCACCCCACTGAGGGAAGCTTTTCTCCCTCAGTAGTTTTTGTCTTTTTATTTTGCTTTTTGGGAGTTATTGACCACTATTATCCAGTTTCTTTATCGCATCAAAGACAAGTCTTTTAAATTTAGAGAGGTCAAGCCCCAAGGCTACTGAGGCGTTAGGCTTTTTGCCGGTAACACCATAGAAGTCAACAACAGTGGCACCTCTTGTGAACTCCCCTCTGGTCTCAATGTCTACGTGCAAGAACTTTGTATCCACAACGGCTGGCTCAATCACCGCAGCTACAGCAAGCGGGTCATGGAGATGAGCACCTTTAACACCAGAAAATTTTTCTAATTGCCGGGCATAAAAAGTTAGTAACTGAGCAGCAATTGTAGAGACTTTCCCACCCATCCGGGAAAGAGCTTCTATGTCTTCTAAAGAAAACAATGCTTTGTTTGTAGCATCCAATCCGACCATGGTTATCGGTATGCCTGATTCAAACACAATTTTTGCTGCTTCAGGATCAACATAGATGTTAAACTCAGCAGCTGGGGTTTTGTTGGATTCTAATGCTCCACCCCCCATAAGCACAATTTTCTTTATCTTTTCCTTAATCCCAGGAGACAGGAGGAGCGCACCAGCAATATTGGTCAGCGGTCCAGTAGGAATCAGATATACCGACTCATCAGCGCTGAGGAGCATTTCTACAATGAAATTAACCGCGTGGATTTCCCAGGGTTTAATCAATGGTGCAGGGAGATCAGCACCATCAAGACCAGTTTCGCCATGTATTTCCAGAGCAGTTACAAGCTCCCGTAATAGTGGTTTATCAAACCCCCTTGCTACCGGGAGGTCTTTCCCGATCAAAGTCAATATTTTCAGAGCATTGATGAAGGTTTTCTCCCCGGTTTGGTTACCGGCTACAGTAGTAATTCCCAAAACTTCAAGTTCTGAGGAAGCACAGGCAAGCATGATGGCAATCGCATCATCATGCCCCGGGTCACAATCAAGGATTACTTTTTTCATAGCATCCCCTCTATTAAAGATATAATATCCCGCAAAAACCCCAACTATAGGGGGTAAGAACCCCCTTTATAACCCCGGAAAAAAACAAAAGACGGAAAAATAAAAGACGAAAGACTACAAAGACAAAAACACTGAGAGAAAAAGCGTCCCTCAGTTATAAGGGGGCAAAGTCCCTTCTCATCCGTCATTCCTGAATGTATTTATCAGGAATCCAAATTATAAGGGAAAAAACTATTTAGATTCCCAATAAAAGATTTCGGGAATGACAAAAAAGGGTGTCATTCCTGAATACCTCTATTACCCTTTATCCGTCACCCCTGAATGGTTCTACGAGGGGTCCACAGTATTGAAAAAACCTGGATTCCCGCCTAGATTTCGGGAATGACAAAGCAATACTATAAGACCTCTTTATTTTTCCCTCCCTCGATTTCTCTTTCTTTTCCCCTCAAAAAACTCTTTTCCCTCGCTCCCCCTTTAATTAGCTATACCTTAAAAAGTGCTTTTAATGGACTTCGGTTGCCATTCTGCCTCGAACTATTATCTCTTCTAATTCTTTTCTAGAAATTTGTTCTTTAGGAAAATCGCCAATTTTCTCCCCCCGGTCTAAAATTACGAACCGGTCAGCAATCGGGTATACGTGAAGGGTAAGATGGGATATAAGAATAACAGAACGCCCTAATTTTTTGACTCCCTCGATATATTTAAGAACTTTTTCTGTCTCTTTTAAGGAAAGCGCAGCCGTAGGTTCATCCAGAACCAGAAGTTCACCGCCAAAGTGGATAGCTCTACCAATCGCCACCGCTTGCCTCTGGCCACCGGAGAGAGTACCTATTGGCCTATCCACCGAATCTAACTCTATACCTAATTGGCGCAAGGTCTCCTGTGTTATACGCCGCATTTCTTTCTTATCTAACAGTTCAGTAAAAAAGAATTTTCTAACAAGTTCACGTCCCAGAAAGAAATTCTCCCATACCACCATTTCATCTATAGTTGCTCCACTTTGATGTACAGGTTCAATCCCCAGAGCATGGGCATCAGCAGGTGAGGAGAGTTTTACTTTCTGACCCCGGTAATAAATCTCACCTCTATCCGGTTGGTATACCCCGGTGAGAATCTTCACCAAAGTGCTCTTTCCGGCTCCGTTGTCACCTACCAATCCTACAACTTCATTCTCATAAACTGTGAAGTCTACTCCTCGCAAGGCCTGAACATTCCCGAAGGATTTATAGATGTCCTTCATTTCCACATGTGGGGTCTTTTCTCTCATCATCTTTTTCTCCGCTATCCCCGACGATAGGGCATGCCTATTTCCTTAGAAAGTCGCTGCCTTCCAGGAAAAACAGTAAGCACCGCCAGCACAGCCAGATAAGGTAACATTAAGAAAAGATAACTTCCACCCTTCAACATCAAAGGCGCAGCCCAGGGAATATTTTGTAACCAAAGTCCTAAAGCACTGAGCAAGCCAAAAAGATAACCTGCTTCCAGGGTCAGAATAGGGTCTAATCCTCCAAACACCACACAAGCTAAAGCTATAAAACCTCGTCCCTGAATAAGAGTAGAAGCAGATAAGCCTAACCAATCGAGGGACATATAAGCCCCACCCAGACCAGCCAGTACCCCACCAATGACACAAGCTACAGTGCGAAGCCTGTAAACATTTATTCCAGAAACATCTGTAACAAAAGGATTATATCCGGCAGCTTTTAGTCGGAGACCAAAACGGGTATTTTCTAAAACAAAATGTATTAACCCGGTTATCCCTAAAGCTACAATAATCATCCAGCTTACCGAATAACCCCAGATGGTAATTTTAGGAATCCGGATTTCATAGTTACTGAGTAAATGAAATCCGGGAGAACCCCACGCTACCAGTAAAAAATAAGCTACAAGACCCAGAGCAAGCATATTAATCCCTACACCGGCAACTACCTGGTTTCCTGCACCATACGTGGCAATGAGAGCAAAGAGATAGGCAACTAATGCACCTACCAACAACCCTCCTAAGAGCCCAATAAACCAGCTCCCACTTAATTCAGCTGCGTATACAGCACCAAATGATGCTAAAAGCATTATCCCTTCAATTCCTATATTAAAAAGCCCTCCTCTTTCATTTAAGACTTCACCCACCGCAGCCAAGACAATTGGGACCATAGCATTAAGTCCTAATATAAACAAATGAATAAAATCAGCGATACCCACTGCAAATCCAGCAGCAGCAAGAATTACAGCGATAGCTAAACCTATTACCAGCCGTTCTTTGCCCGTAGTAGCAGCCATCTTGCCTTCCATTAGACTGTAACCTTCCCTCGTCGCCAATGCCCAAACATTTTTGATAGCTCTGGCAAGGCGAGAATTAAAACTATAACGCCAGCTACTACATCAGTTATCTCCGGTGCAACACCTAAGAACATTTGCATATAGCTGCGCGAACTTAAAATACCCCCAAAGAAAATGGCTGCAAAAATAATCCCTAAGGGATGATTTACACCAATGGCTGCAACACAAATTCCATTAAATCCATAATTGACTAGTGTACCTAACTTCTCGGAAATACTCCACAGCGGGGGAAGTCCAGCAGTTAAAGCATATCCTGCCAGGCCAGCTGCCGCTCCACCGATACCAAAGGCAAAGACTGTAGCCCGGGAAACATTTATTCCACAATTTCTGGCAGTATCAGGGTTAAAACCAGTAGCACGGATATGTTGTCCTATCTTAGTGTGCCATAAAAGCACATAAGAAACCAGGGAAAAAACGAGGGATAGAAAAAACACGAGAGTCAAATTACTTCCAGCAACTAAAGGCTGAAATCGAGCAGTGGGAAGAATTTTTAACGACCTCATTGGCCATGCAGGATCTCGGAGAGGCCAGACCACCAGGAAGCTCACCAAAAAATTAGCCACCCAGTTTAACATTATGGTAGACACCACTTCATGAACATTTCTTTTTATTTTCAGATATGCTACCGGAATAGTCCACAAAACTCCAGCGCCCATAGCGAAAACCATTACCACTAAATGATGCAAAACTATCGGCAACCTGATAAGGGTGCCAGCTGCAATAGCCATAACTGCGCCTATCATCAGGGTTCCTTCTGCTCCCACATTGAACACACCAGCTCTTATTCCCACAGCCCAGGTAATAGCTGTGAGCATCAGCGGTGTAGCCATTGCAAGAGCACTGATAATACCATGTTTAGTAAAGAAAGAGTATTCCAGACCCCGAAATATATACAGGGGATTATAACCGCTTGCTCCTAAGACTACCATACCTGCTATCAAGCCTATTAAAACCGCAAAAATAGGACCCCCTGCTATTTTTAAAGTTTGCCAGAAATATCTCATCTCCATACTGCCACCCTTGCCTCAACTTTCCAGTAAATCACCGCCCATTTTATCCAGATAGACAATCGCTCTTAAGGCAAGAAGTATAGTTTGCTCCTCACCCAGCATTGCTTTACCAGCTCCGTTTTTCGTTTGAGTAGCGTAATCTTTAACCCCCACCCAGGGATGGAAAGCCTCATCATATGCTGACACTACAGTAAGTACAGTCCCTGCTTGCAAGTTTCTCATCCTGCCAACAGTTAAAACACAAGCCGATTCCATATCAGCAGCTATTACTCCTTGCTCACTCCAGAATTTAACCAGTTCGTTACCCCGAGCGTAAAAAATGTCGTGGCTAAGCCCTATCCCCACATGAAAAGGTATATGCAGGTCCTTCGCAGCCTTGATTAAGGCACATAATACCTGCAAATCAGGCACAGCCGGATAGGAAGGTGAAATATAAGCTTTTGATGTTCCATCTTCTCTTACTACCCCACTGGGTATTACTACATCACCTACTTCAACACCGGAGTTATAAGCACCACAAGAGCCTACCCGTATCACTACTTGTGCTCCTGAATTAGCTAATTCTTCAACCGCGATAGCGGCACTCGGACCACCAATCCCTGATGAGGTAACTGTAACTGGAATTCCTTCATAATTTCCCGTTATAGTTCTAAACTCTCTATTGTAAGCCACTTCCTGGAAAAAATCCATTTTCTCACCTATTCGAAGAACTCTACCAGGGTCACCAGGAAGTAAAACATAGGGAGCAATATCACCCTCATCTATCAATAAATGAGCCTGCAATTTACCAGCCACATTATTACTCCTCTATAATATTTGCAGGGAGTCGAGCGCTCGACTCCCTGCAAATCAAATCATCCATATTCAGCTCTTAGCTCTTCTATGGGCCATCTCTCAGGATCGCCAAACGGCCGGGGAATATCAACCGTACCATTGATTATCGCTTCCCGGAGCTCATCAATAGCTTCCCAAACCCAGGAAGGTTGAGCTGCCCTCAACTCTTTCCACTGTTCTAAAATCTTCGTTCGTTCCTCTGCTTTTAGAGAACCTAAACGTACCATATATTGCATAAACTCATCCAGAGTTTGCTCGTCACTCATCCAGGTTCCCTGGTTGGCAAAGTTCATCCACAGGATATTATCTTCAGCTATTCTCTCCTTAAACGTGCCAGCTTGAATAAGTTTAACTGCTTCTACTACTGCCACATCAGCTCTTTTCATCGCACTGGCAACAATGTAAGGATTCATCCAGTCTTGAGCAATATCAACTCCTATGGCAAAGGGAGGATCAGTAAACGGTATATTTTGTTCTTTATGATGATCATCAATATAGGATAGAACTCCCAAGCCTGTCGACCCTGCTACAGCATAAACGGCCACTGCTCCCTGTCTAATCTGGATCTCCGTAGCTTCACGTCCTTTTGCAGGGTCAGACCAGGTGCCTGTGTAAGTCCAGAGAACTCTTTCTTTTTCAGGAGTATTTATAAACTTACTCTGCGCTGCTAAATCAGGGTGATGTTCTTTAACCCAGTTAACAGCCCAATTAACGCCCCATTTATATCCCATCTCAAATTCATATAAAACAGGTCCTTCAACACCCAGAACTATACCAACATGGGGATAGTCATAGTGTACCGCCAGCAATGCAGCCAAAGCTCCCACAAGAGCGCTGGGCTGCTCCTGCTGAAAGAGAATAGAAAGAGTATTAAATTTTCCCGGTTCATCTTCGCCAAATTCTGCCACTACATCTGTCATAATGAAATTCTGGTCTGGAAAGTTATTAGCCACGACTTGCAAAGCATCAAGGAATTCCCAGCCACAAACTATAATCAAGTCATATTCTTTTGACTGAGCAAGTAGAGTTAAATCAGAAAGGACCGTTGTTTCAGTGCTCACCACTTCTGCATATTCCTGTACCAGCCCTGAGTCTTTGGCACGTTCACAGCCTAACCAGTGCACAAAGTTCCACCCCAAATCGCTTTTGCCTGGAGGAGTAACGACCAGGGCAACTTTGATTCCCTCCGCCTGAGTTTGCGCTGATGACACACCTGCAATCAACACAAATACCAAAAGCAATATTACATATAAAAACTTCTTCACCTCATACACCCCCTTTGTTTTAGATTTCTTTGCTCACAAAATTAAGTTTACAAGCTAAGATACTATTTATCTAAACCATCTCTCCACGTGCTACCAGAAAAGCTGAAATAGTAATTATTGAAGGATTCAACTCACTATGCTTCTCACTAACCTGATTAATAATCATATAGAATCATTGTCCTCAAAATAGCACTGCAAGAGCTGAAAGTCAAGCTATTAAGGGCTCTTAACGAGGAGAGACACCATTTTTCTCTATTGTTTATCTGATTCATTTAGAATGCCGGCCCTATCCCCTCCCGAACGCCTCAAATACTAAAGAAATTTTATAATTTGATTCATCAATTTTAGATAAGTGTGTTATAATGTCTTCCGGTTTGCAAAAATTACACTTTTATCAGAGGAGGATACAGCTTATGGCACTACGAGTAGATGAAGAATTATGTTCCGGATGTGAACTATGTGTTCAGATTTGTCCCGATGTTTTTGAGATGGATTCGAACGGTATAAGCAGAGTAAAAAATGGAGCTGATGAGAGTTTAGATTGCGTAGAAGAAGCCATTGATTCTTGTCCTACTGCTGCTATTATTCAGGAATAGGAAAACTTTTTCTTTTGCCCCTTGCTTTATATAAAGGGGTTAGTATAAAATAAGTCATCAAATAAAAGCGCCCCCATCGTCTAGCCTGGTAAGGACACCGCCCTTTCAAGGCGGCGGCAGCGGTTCAAATCCGCTTGGGGGCGCCATTATTTTTGTAGAGCCATTTTTAGCACTTCCCTCCTTCTCTTAATCCCGAAGGGCATCGTCCATAAAAAAGTGGTTTTGAGAATGGAAAAAGCTTTAAATATATTTCAACCTAAAACCTGGAGAGAACATTTAGAAGAGTTTCTCCTCTAAAAGCAAATTAAAGGCTTAAGACCACCCACCCTAAAGAAGCCTGTTTTTTGTCTTGACAATGGGGTCCACCTTACTTTTCCCCATAATAATAAGAAGAGCGGGGAAGTCCTATAAACTCACATTGTCTATATACTGGTATCAGAGGATTCATTGGCTCTATCATTTTACGCTTTTCCTCCACTCAAGGATAACAGATTTTTTTTGAGCCATTCAAGTTCTACTTTTAATTGTCCTATCTGTCTATATAGCTCTGCTTCTAATTCTTCTTTCTCTTTCTCAGTCTTTGCTCTTTTATCACTGAATATAGAGGGTAATTCTTCAAGTAACTGTTTCTTCCATTTCATTATCTGATTAGAATGTACCCCATAGGCACTGGACTCTCTTATAGTCTTATCTCCTTCGGTGCTTCTCGTGCTATTTTAGCTTTTAGCAGTTTTGGGGGTCCATTATACCCTTTTTTGTCATTCCCGAAATTTTCAATCGGGAATCTAAGTTTTTGCTTTTTCTTTCTTTTTGGAACTGTAGGGGCGTCACCTCCCATAATTTGGATTCCTGATAGAGACATTCAGGAATGACGGACTTCAAGAGACACCC
>DAOSVE010000014.1:0-27597 GCA_035593465.1 Candidatus Atribacteria bacterium
TTTTGCGGTTAACTATAATAAAGGCGGTGATTTTAATGATTACTAAAGATACCCCGGTTGAGGAAATTATGCAAAAATATGACGTTCTTGCTTATTTCTTAGAAAATGGGATCTCTCCATTTAGCTGTGCCGGTGCCTTCTCTCAAAGTTTAGGTAAATTGCTCGAAATTAAAAAAGTAAAAGACCCCGATGCTTTTATAGCAGGACTTAACGCATTAATCGATGAAAAAGAGCGGGCTTTATAAAGCCCGCTCTTTTATAACTCTTTTATAACAACATAAGGTAGATAGTCTTTTCCGTTTACTCGACTTAATCAGATAAAAACATGTTTGTAATAGTAATGCAATATTCTGAATAGTTCTGGTTTCACTGCAGTATATAAGGATAGTTGTTTTGTGCTTACATCCCAGGTAAAAATTTGACGGGAATCATCCCCTCGCTGAGGGGCCAATATCTCCAGCCAATCATAACTAAAAAGAAAAATAGTCAATTCTCCAGGTCTTCAGGCCTCATTACACCCATCTCTACCAATATTTGTCCCAAGGATTTAGGGTAGAACTTCTGGGCTCTCAAGGCTTCTACCAATTGTTCTTCGTTGATTAATCCCTGATCCAGAAGTTTTTCTCCTAATCGAGGGATTTGAGACCAAGAGTCTGGCTCTTCCAAACTTTGAAGTGTTTGAGCGACAAGAGAGGGACTGGTTAAAACTACCGAGAGATTCCTTCCTCCCAGACTCTCTTTTATTTCCTGTTCAATCTCTAAAGAAAGAGGAGCTCCGGCAGCTAAAATTACGGAATACTTGCTCACCGCTACTGGCACAACGCAATATTTTTTAAACTTCTCTATTCCTTCGGGAGTAATTTCTGCTATTCTAACCGAACGGTTGTTCAGCTCTATATAGCCACTTTTCAGAACCTCTGCCAAAATCGAGTTCAACTCCTCTTGAGAAATAATCCCTTCTCTAACCAGAACTTCTCCTATTTTTTCTCCTTTTTCCTTTGCTTCCTTAAGAAATTCAGCTAAAATTGATGGAGATACAATTTGTTTTTCCAATACTAAATCTCCTAACCTACGTTGGTAACGCAGTAGAACCTCAGGGGGAAGATAAGAATGTTTTGTTTTCTGCCACCGAGGACGATTTTTGGGAAAACCAAAGAAACATATTCTCCAAGCAGAAACAGTAGCCAAAAAATTTATAACGTTTCCCCATACCGCTCGTAGAGGTAAAAGAGGAGGAATCAGACAACCGGCTATGGCTGAGCGCCATCCATAAACTTTCCACAGGGCTGTACCTCGCATTATTTGCCGCTCCACCATTAAAAAAGTGAGCACTACACTCAACCACCAGGATAAAGACCGCGCCAGGTAAATAGGGGGTAAAACGTAAAACAGGGAGAAAACAAAATAAGTAAAGACTACATATCCGGGAATAGAGAGAAGATTCCCATATTTTGCTTTCCAATCCCGGTAAAGGCTATACTTAACAATGAGAGAAAAATTTTTATCCCTGATAACTTTCCCAAGAGAAAAGCTCTGAAAAGAAATACCATAAATCCAGCGCGACTTCTGTTTGACAGCCTCCCGAAGAGTATTAGGGAAAATTTCTCGAGTAGCTATATATTCTGTGACCACTTTCCCATTATCCAGCACTCTATTGACGCCCTCCAGAAAAAAATGAGTAGAAATACCCAGCTCGCCTAAGCGAAAAGATAATTTATAGTCTTCAGTTATACTATCTTCTTCAAACACATCCTGCCTTCCTACCTTATCTAACACAGAATGAGAAAGAATAAACCCCGTCCCTGCCGAAGGAACGAAAGCACCGCTTAAGTCTCGGGCCAAAAGCCCCCGATAGTGATTTTCAGCAAATTCATCAGCATAGGTTGAAGAAGTAATGAACTTAAAGAAAGTACGCCAGGTAGGATAGGGTTGAAGAGGAAAAACTGGTAACTGTACCACCTCATACTGGAAAGTTAAATAGTTGACCAGCTTGAAAGAAGTAGGGTGTATTATATCTTCAGCATCATGGACCACAAAAGAAGCAAAACGAAGGTGTTTTTGATTTTCGAAATGGAGTATAAATTTCAAAACCTGATTTAAGTTTTGAGCTTTGCTGGTTGGTCCCGACTTGGGGTTCAGTACCCCATGCACATTGGGATACTTTTCCTCCAAACTTTTTATCTCCCTCAAGGTATCCGAGTCATTGGGATAAATACCGATGAAAATATGAAAAAGCGAAGAAGGATAGTTGACAGAACGAATCAAATTCTCCACCATAGGACCAATAACTTCTGCTTCATTCCAGGCTGGGATTAAAACGGCTAACAAGCGCCGGGGAACAGTATCTAAATCTTTCATTTGCAGGTGATTTCTGGTTTTTTTCCATCGGGAAAAATAATAATAAGCATCCCAGAATAGGTCATCCAGGCTAAAAAAGATGAATAAAAGAGCAATGACAAATCCCAGATAATAAATCGTCGTAGTCAAAGAAATAGTTTACTCCAATTATTTATACTTTTCTGATTTCTAGAATGCGGTCTACCCGGAAGTGTCTTATTTCTTGCCTTTTGTGGCAATAAGCCTGAAGACCAGTGAATTTTTTGCCCTCATAATCTAATTCTCCCAGATAGAGAGGGTCAATTATTCGTCTCGACTTTTCATTATTTCCCTTGAGGTAAACAATCTCTAAACTCTTTTTCTCCTCAATAGCTTCCCGAAGAAAGCGGATTTTGTCCTCCTGAGGCATTTTTTCTTCCGAAATCCGATATTGATATTCACTCAGGAAGCGTGGCACTTTCCAATCCATAAAGATATGCTTCTTCTGGAGAGGTTGCTTAAGCACGATTCCCTCCAGAGTGGTACATCGGCTCAGAGCTACATAGACCTGACCGGGGGAAAAAGCGCCTCCGGATATGTCTAGAATTATTCGGTCAAAAGTTTTACCCTGACTTTTATGGATGGTAATAGCCCAAGCTAAACGCATCGGAAACTGGGTAAAAGAACCTAAAGTGTGAGTTTTAATCGAAGCTGATGCTTCATCATATTGATACTCAAATATTTCCCAGGTAAAAGGCTCAACATATACCTCTTCCCCATCTCTCAACTCTACTACCACTGTTTTCACTTCCCCGGATTTATCCTTTTCAATTTCTACCACCTTTCCCACACTTCCATTTACCCACTGACCATAGGGGTCATTATTCAAGAGCATAACCTGCGCTCCTATCTTCAAAGAGATGACTCTCTCTGTGGGAAGGTCATGCTCATCAAAATCACCTTCTATTATCCCGGTAAGGTCATAAGTTGAACCGGGGATTCTGGCTAATTGCTCTTCATTTATCCGGTTAGCCAAGCGGTTGAGGGAAGTAAGGTAGACATAGAATTCTCCCTCCCGGGGTACGTAGTCAGGTTTATACCTCTGGTTAAGAATCGCCAAAAGTTCTTCAGTAATAGTTCCATTACGAATGGCATTTAAAATCTCGATAAATATTTCGTCTTTTTGGCGGAATATTTTTTCCAGCTCTATAAACTCAAAAGACAAATCTTGAAAAGCATGAGCAGAGAAAAAATAAGGCGTCTCATACCAGGTTTTAAAAATTTCTCTCTCTTTTGTCTTAACTACCGGAGGAAGCTGATAAAGGTCGCCTATAAAAACCATCTGTTTTCCACCAAAGGGCTCTTTCGCCCTACCACTATTAAGGCGCAAAAACTTATCTACACAATCTAAAAGGTCAGCTCTCACCATCGAAATCTCATCTATTACGATGGTATCCACTTCTTTATAAATATTTTCACTGCCTTTTTTAGTAATCTTCTTTACTTTATCCTGAGTTATATCTGGTTTAAACCGGAAAAAAGAGTGGATGGTTTGCCCTCGAACATTCAAAGCAGCAACGCCAGTAGGAGCTAAAACCACTATCTTCTTTTTGGTATTATCACGAAAGACTCGTAGAAGAGTGGATTTTCCTGTCCCCGCTTTTCCAGTAATAAAAACACTCTGCGATGTATTTTCTAAAAGTTCGAGAGTTTCGGAAAACTGAGGAGTAATCTCAATTTGCTCTTCCACATCACTCACCACCACTATTTTTAGGAAAGCAAGTTTCTCTAATCAAGCTTCTGGCCCTCTGGATTCTCTTTATCACTCTTTCTTTTCCCAATACCTCGAGAAGCTCGAAAAGTCCCGGACCTACTTTTTTCCCCGATACCGCCACCCGCAGAGGATGGATAATCCGTGCTGCCTTTACCCCTCGCCTCTCCGCCATTTCCCTCACTGCTTCCTCTAAAACCGGTGCCCGAAAATCCTCTACCCGAGAAAGCACTTCCTCACATTCTTTTAATATTTCTTTTACTCCTTCCCCTCTTAAAACCTGCTCAAAAGCAGGAGGGTCAAACTCCACTTCCTCAGTAAAAAAGTAACTGGCTTCTTCTTCCAGTTGAGCTAAGTATTTAATCCTCTCTTTCATCAGAGCTATCACTTTTTCCCAGTATTCCCGATGAGCAGGAGTAATTTCTTCTGGCTTTATCCTTCCCCTGCGCACCAGAATCTCCTCTAAAATAGAACACAGATATTTATTATCTGCCTGGCGAATATAGACGCTATTCATCCAGTTTAGCTTATCCAGGTCAAAAACTGCAGCATGCTTAGTAACGTTTTCTATAGAAAATCTTTCTACTATCTCCTCCCGGGAGAATATTTCCTTCTCCTCTTCTCCGCTAGCCCAGCTTAAACGAGCTAAATAATTGAAAAGAGCCTCAGGAAGATAACCCTGGTCTCGATAATAAGTAACCGAAGGAGAACCATGCCTCTTACTTAAACGAGTTTTATCTTTACCTAAAATCATGGGAATATGAGCAAATTGAGGAATAGGAAAGCCAAAAGCCTGATAAAGCAAAACTTGCCGGGGAGTATTGGAAATATGGTCATCACCCCGGATTACATGAGAAATCTTCATCAGGGCATCATCCACCACACAAGCAAAATTGTAGGTAGGCATTCCATCTGATTTCATAATTACAAAATCATCTAATTCCTCATTCTGGAAATGAACTTCTCCCCTCAACATGTCTACGAAAGTAGTTTCCCCAGGGGGAATATAAAAGCGTAAAACTGACTTTCTTCCTTCTTTTTTAAGCTTTTCTTTTTCTTCTTCTTTTAAATTCCAACACTTCCGGTCATAGCGCCAGTTCTCGCCTCGAGCCATGGTTTTTTGCCTTCTCTCTTCTAACTCCTCAGGAGTACAGAAACACTCATAAGCTAAACCTCTCTCTAGAAGCAAGAGAGCATGCTGTCGATAGATTTCCAGGCGTTTACTTTGAAAGTAAGGGCCTTCATCCCAATACAGCCCTAACCACCTTAAGCTATCTAAAATCACCTCTACTGCTTCCTCAGTAGAGCGAGCTACATCGGTATCTTCAATTCTTAAAATAAATTTTCCACCTTCTTTTCGAGCCAAAGCCCAATTAAATAGAGCCGTTCTTGCTCCTCCCAGATGTAAAAATCCAGTAGGACTGGGAGCAAATCTAGTTCTCACTTCAGCCATTTTTTTCACTCCTTTCTCGGGGTACGACAAAAACTCCTTTTCCTCGAGCCACTACTTCTCCTCCCTGAATTACTTCTCCTTGTGTTTCTATTATCCTTCCTTCTTTTTTAACTATTTGACCACGAGTAATGAGAGGCTTTTCGGTCAAAAGAGGTTTTATGTACCTGGCTTCTAAAGTACCAGTTACTGCTTCTATTCCCGCATTTTTCAAGCTGTGAGACATAACTTCATCTAAAAGAGCTGCTATTATTCCTCCATGCACTACTCCCTTAAATCCCTGATAATACCAGGGAACTGTGGTCTCAGTAACGGTAAAACTATCTTCCTGTCTAAACACTAAATGAAAACCATAAGGATTTTGGCTCCCACAGAATAAGCAGTTATTATCATCTACAAAGTTCAATTTCTTCCCTCCATTTCCGAAAGAAAAACAAATTCTACTCCCGGCTCAGAAAATTCACTTACAAACTGGCGAATAGCCTCGTAAGTCACCTCATTGGGATGGCCAATAGCCACAGCCTGTCCATTTTTCTTCGCTATTTCTACTGTTTTTTGTAGTTGAGTCATAACATAAGAAAGAGAAAGTTCTCCGTCTAAGAACACATCCCGGCGAAAAGAAGGAATTCCTTTCTGGGAAGCTAAACGATAAGCCAGAGAATTAGAAGAAGTTAAGCTGTCCAGAAAATATACTCCCTTTCCTTTTAAGCTATCGGTAAAACAACTCATCAGTAAATAATCAGAAGTAGCCCGAGAACCTTTATGATTATTTACCCCTTTAGCCTGGGGAATTAGTCGCAAAGCCTCCTCCACTTTTCTTTGGACTTTCTCTTCACTATCTCCTACACGAAGCAAAAAAGCTTCTCCACTGTTCTCTCGGGCATCTTCTGCCTCCATAGGAAAGTGGATAAGCACTTCTTTTCCTTTCTCCTGAGCTAAAGAGGCAATTTTTTTAGCCAAAGGAAGATGAGGGAAAATAGAAACATTCAATTTCACTGGCAGGTCTAAAAAACGTTCTGCCATCTCCAGATTATACCCCAAATCATCGATAACCAGCGCTACTCGAGCTCGGGGAGGAATAAAAGTTTCCAGAAAAAACCAGGGTTCTGTTCCTCGAAAAATAGAATAAAAATTCTTCTCTCCATCTTCTTCTTTTACCACAAAACCAAAAGAAGAAACCAACCGGAATAAATCCACCATCTTCTGAGAAAATTCCTCTCGCGATTCTTGGCTATCCAGAGTAACTTGAACTTCCCAAGCTCCTCCCTCTTCCGGGGTTTTAACTACCTCGAGGGGAGCATCTTTTTTTATTTCCTCAAGAAGGAAAAGAGCCAGAAATTTCTCTTTATTTTGAGGATAGAATTTAGCCAGAGTCAAGTAATGGTTATTTACTTCTTCTTTTTGCCATTCTCCCCACAAAAGAAATAAACTCCAGGCCAATAAAAAAAGGATAATCCACAGAGTGGGCTTACGAAACCAGGGTTTCCTCATCGATTAATTTACGTAACTCTTCCTCCGCTTTTTTAATCTGTTCTTCCTCCTCACTCACTACAATATCTGGTTCTAAACCCTTACCATTCAAATCTGTTCCATCGGGAAGACGATATTTAGAAACAGTAAAAATTACCCCTCCCCCATGAGAAAGGGGGAAAATTTCCTGTATTACTCCTTTGCCAAAAGTTGTCTCTCCCACCAATTCCGCACCTAAATGAACACGCAAAACTCCAGCCAGTATTTCTGCACCACTTGCTGTTCCTTTATTTATTACTAAAACCACCGGACCTCTCCATACCGGGTCTACAAAATTGTAGATACTTTCTCTTTTTCCCTCTCTATCTTCTACAATCAAAAGAGGACTACCTCGAGGAACAAACATACCTGAAGTTAAAATCGCGCTCTGCAGAAGTCCACCGGGGTTATTACGCAAATCCAAAATTAGACCTTTTGCTCCTTGAGCTTGCAAATCACTCAAGGCTTTTTTTAATTCTTCCTGAGTCCGACCATGAAACTCAGAAATACGAATAAGTCCAATATCCCCGGAGAGTATTTCATACTCTACACTTTGAATTTTGATTATATCTCTCACCACTTCCACTACAATATTCTCTTCTTCTCCTTCTCTCTGAATAGTCAAAGTCACCGAAGTTCCCCGCTCCCCTCTCATTCTTCGTACTGCTTCATCTGAAGACATACCCAGAGCTGACATCCCATCTATTTCTACAATGATATCTCCAGCTTTAATTCCCGCCTTATCCGCCGGAGAGCCTTGAAAAGGAGAAATAACAGTAAGTTTGTTATCCTTAATAGCTATGACTATGCCCAGGCCAGAAAACTCTCCCTCTACCCGGTCAGAATTTTCCATTTTATAATCTTCCTCATTCAGATAGCGAGCATAAGGGTCACCGGTTGCCTTTAATACCCCCCGGATAGATTCTTCCATCAAGACCTTTTCTTCAAGAGGCACATCAGAATAAAAATTATCATGTAGCAGGAGAAGGGTTTCAAAAAAAGGTTGCCACTCTTTCAGGTTTATGTCTTCCCCTAAACCATAACCCCACTTGCTTTCCTGATTTTCCCAGACAAACGCTATTACCAGTAAAAGTAAAACAGCTACGCACTCCAATAACCAGATTTTTTTACTTTTCACTCTCCACTCTCCTACTTCAGCCATTTGAGGGGGTCTTCTTCTCGAGCGCTACTTCCTACCCTCACCTCAAAGTGAAGAAGAGGTCTCTCTGTAAGACCGGTATCACCTACCGTGCCAATAACCTCTCCTCCTTTTACTTTTTGTCCTCCTTCCACCTTTATCTCCGAGAGATGGGCATACATAGTTATCACATCTCCATGGTCTAAAAGGATGGTTTTCCCATAACCCCGGAGAGTTTGAGCCAGAATCACCACTCCATCGTGAGCAGCAAAAACCGGGCTACCTTTCTCCGCTCCTATATCTATGCCCGGATTATAAAAGGAAATTCCATAACGAGGGTCTTTTCGTTCCCCGAAACCTTCAATAATTGTACCCTGTACTGGCCAGAAAAGACGCCCCTGCTTTACTGGAGCTATAGAAACAGAGGGCTGGCTTTCTCTTCTCTTTTTTATATCTTCCTGTAGTTTGGCAATCAAATTTTCTAATTCCTTTTGAGCTTTAACCAGTTCATTTTTACTTCTTTCAAATTGTTTTTTATCCGAAGCGATTTTCTGGCGCATTTTCTCCCGGGTGTCTTTTAGTTTAGCCAATTTCTGGTTTTCTAAAAGTGCTTGCTCTTTTAACACCAACTCTAAACGAATCATCTGCGCTAATTCTTTCTCCTTCTCCTCTTTTGTCCCCTTTTCTTCTAAATAACGTTCAAGATTATAATTTTGAGATTGATAGTATTTACGGAGGAGAAACCACTGTTCTTCCCATTGATTAGGATCACTGGTAGTCATAAGTAATTCCCAGAAGCCAACTCCCCCATTATACTTGTAAGCCTGAACTAAAATATTTTTTACCTTTTCTTTGTCTTCTTCTATCTTTTGAGAAAGAGTTTTAATTTCCTTCTGCAATTCTGCCCTCTCCGCTTCCAGCTGGAGAATCTTAGCCCGAGACTGAGCAGCATTTTTCTCCAGGCTTTCAATTTGTTTATCCAAATTCTCTATTTCTTTAACCAGATTTTTTTCATCTTTCAATAATTTATCTAACTCCTGGTCTAATTTCAACTGCTCACTTCTCAGTTTCTCTAATTTTGTCTGCTGCTCAGAAATTTCTTCTTCTAAGTCTTGAGCTCTTCCTGGAAGATTGAGAAAAAGTAAAATAAGAAATACGAGCACCCAGCAAGCAACTCTTCTCATTTAGCACTTTCCTCCTCCATCGAGTTGCAAGCCAGAATTGCCCCCAAAAAGCCTAAAAAACTGCTCATCAAAATACTAACTACTCCCAGTGGTAAAACCAGTTCTTCCCAGCTTATCCAGAAAAAGAAAGGAAAAGAAGTACGAAGAAAATCAAGTAAGAAGTGAAAAAAAACCAAGCTAACCACCAAGGCTACTGCTCCCCCACCTAAACCTTCCATAATTCCCTGATAAATAAAAGGTGCTCTAATAAAGCGTTTAGTAGCTCCCATAAGGTTCCAGACTTCAATTTCTATCTGTCGAGCCTGAATAGAAGCTTTAGTAACGGCAGTAACCACTAAAAGGGAAAAAACAAAAAGAGCCAGGAGTAAAATTCCTCCGGCAATGAGGAAAAAGTGATAAAACCGCAGAAGAGCCTCGGTATTCTCTCCCCCATAGAAAACTTCTTCAAATTCTTCTATCTTTTCTAGCTCCTGAGCCAGAAGAGGTAATTCTTCTACCCTTCTTGCTCGAACTTCCAGAGAAGGGGGAAAAGGGTTTTCTTCTAAACCCAGGTCTTTTTCTTGAAGATTAAAGTAATTCAAAAATCTGCTTTTAGCTTCCTCTGAACTAATCAGCCTAGTATCTCCCACAAGGGGTAGAGTTTCAACCTCCTCCTTCACTTTTTCTATCACCTCAGGAGATAAATTTTCCCGGAAAAAAGCCTGTACAGTAAAGCTGCTTTGCCACACTCCCCCCATTTGCTCCAATTCCAGATAGCCAAAAATGAAAAGATTTAAAAGCAGCTGAGTAAAGAAAACACTTAAAAACCCCATCACTAAATAGGAAGTTCCTCGATGATAGAAAGCCTCTTTGCTTTTAGACAAACCCTTTCTCCTCAAGATTGAATTATTTTACCTTTATCTAATACTACTAAACGAGCTGGAAAACGATTTACTAAGTCTTCGCTGTGAGTAGCCACAATCACTGTAGCTTCAGACTTTTTAGAAAACTCAAACAATGTTCCTACCACCTCCAAAGCAGTTGCGCTATCCAGATTTCCGGTGGGCTCATCAGCTAAAACTAAATAAGGGCGATGAATTAAAGCTCTACCCAGGCATAATTTCTGCTTTTCTCCCCCCGAAAGCCACTCTGTTTTAAGATATTTTTTATCTTGCAGATGCACTAATTCCAGAATTTCACCCGCCAGACGGTGAGCATATCTTCTTTTCACCCCTAAGACTAAAAGTGGGGAAATGAGATTCTCATAAACTGTCCAGTGAGGCACCAATTTTAAATCCTGGAAAACCACTCCCAGATTGCGGCGCAAAACAGGTAGATACCGCTCCTCCAGAGAGCTAATTTTACACCGCTCCAGCCACACTTCCCCTGAAGTTGGTAGTTCCTCCCTGGTGATGAGTTTCATCAAGGTAGTTTTTCCCGCTCCCGTAGCTCCCCAGAGGAAAACAAATTCCCCTTTTTCCAAGGAAAGATTTACATTATCTAAAGCTTTGACCCCTACAGGATAAACTTTATAGACTCTTTTAAATTCCAGGAATCCCATTTTGCTTCCTCTTATTCGGTATTATACCATCTGGTTTCTCTTGTCTTTCCATACCACCCGAGCAAAATTAAAGAAAGCGGGAATGACTCTTCGCAGACGCCGAGGCTCACAAATAACACGATAGGCCCACTCCAGATTCAATTTCCTCATCCACTGAGGAGCTCTCTTTTTAGTACTGCTCCACACATCAAAACTTCCACCCACTCCTATCATTACCAGAGCATTTATTCTCTCCCGATTTTTTTGAATCCAGTATTCCTGGCGAGGAGAACCCAGACCCACAAAGAGTATATGAGGATTGGCTCGATTAATATCCTCTATAATTTCTCCATCATCCTCAAAATACCCATGATGAAAACCACTAACTTCAAGATGAGGATGCCTTTTCTTCAGCTCGTTCACTGCCTTCTCTACTACTTCTTCTCTTCCCCCTAAAAAATAAAACCGCCAACCTTTTTCCTCTCCCCTCCTCATAAGAGCTTCTCCTATCTCTACCCCAGGTAAACGATGGTTTATTGCCTCTCCCAGAAAACGGGAAGCCATCACCACTCCTATCCCATCAGCTACCACAATTTCTGCTTCTTTTAACACTTCACTCAAACCCTCTTCCTGAAACCCCCGAGCCAAAATTTCCGGATTAGCAGTTACTACATGCACTTTTTCTTTTTTTTCTATTTTATCTTCTAACACTTCTAAAAGCTCAGACAAAGAACAATCGTAAAAAGAAAAGCCGAAAAGCTCTCGGGTAACGGTTTTCATTTCATCTTCTCAGCCTTTCTTAAAAATTCCTCCAGTATTTTCACGCTCTCCTCTGATTTTTGCCCTAACTCCCTCTTTATTTCTTTTCCCTTTTCTCTCAAAGTATCTCTTTTCTGATAAACCTCTTCCAGTTTATTTTCTTCCAGGTCAGAAAAAGAAAGAAGGTTTTCCCCTTTCCACCACTTCGAAAAAGCCCTGATTTTAGGGTCTAAATCCAGAGCAAACCAGGGGATATCCAGCAAAGTAGCCAGAATTGCAGGATGT
Source organism: Candidatus Atribacteria bacterium (assembly GCA_035593465.1). Lineage (GTDB taxonomy): Bacteria > Atribacterota > Atribacteria > Atribacterales > Caldatribacteriaceae > Sordicultor. Next base: position 11,932 of record DAOSVE010000014.1, read on the forward strand.
AAACGGAGAGTAAAAATTGTTTTTAGTTTTTCAAAATAAGGAATTATTTGAGAGCATTGAGACATAATAACCCAAGAACAATTTAGGGATTTAGCCACTTCTTCAGCTATTTCTCCATCTTTTTCGGGATGAAAAGCTACTACCTCCAGATTCTCTCCTTCTACCTCACTGAATTGTAAAAAAGCCCGGCATAAAGCTTCCTTTTTCTCTTCTGGAAAAGAACGAATAAATAAAGCTATTTTTTCCCCCTTACCTTTTTTCTCTTTTCCCTTCCAGGAAAAAAGGGGATCAGCTCCCAGAAAAGGAGAGGCAGATCCCAACTCTAAAGCGAGAGAAAGACTCTCTTCATCACGAAAAATGGAAAGAGAGCTCTTTTTTAGAAGGTGAGAGACCAGAAACCGACTTTCTCTCCGGATAAGAGGTCCCAAACCTACCCGATAAAAAATAACTTTTTTATTCCACCACTGTGCCCAGCGCAAAAGAGAAAAATAATAAAGAAGAGAGCGAAAGCTGGTAACGTCCTGCAGGAGGCTTCCTCCTCCCACCAGGATATAATCACTATTTTTTATTACCTGAAGAATGGAAAAAAAATTGTCTCTCTTCACCGGATGTGTATTCTCGGGAAGAGGAAGAAGAAAATTACTCTCCCGGTACAAAACTTGATAAAGAAGAGAAATGCTTAATTCTTCTCCAATTCTCTCTAAATCTTCTAAAACTGCTCGGAGGCTGAGTTCGTCTCCCCAGTTTCCAAAACCATAATACCCTAAAATAAAGAACTTAATTTTCTGCTGAATGACTTCTCTCTCCCCATCTCCCCACTCTCTGCCACAAAAAGAGAGCTAATTTTATCGCTATAATGTAAATTACTGCTACAGGAAGACTCAGCACCAAAGCATTAAGAAATCGCAAAAGGATGTAAAGAAAGGGGGTATGAATGTGACAGAAAGAATTGAAAAAGGTGGCAAATCCTACTGCTACTCCCAACCATAGAATTAGACTGTAGGAGGGACGGACTTTATCTTTGTTCCAATAGAATAAAAGCCAGAGAGCAGGATAACCAATCAAAAACTCTTTAGTACGAGGTCGCATAAACAAAAGGCGCTCTAAGAGAGCTCGAATCCTGATTTCTAATCCACCAGCAGGCAGAAGAGGAAAGTTGCCCGAGCGAGTAAGGTAAAGTAGCGCTGCTACTCCTAAAAATGCCACCACCAATAGCTCAAATCTTTTTAAATCTTCCAGCAAAACCTGTCGGATACTCAAACCCCAATAACCTTTTCTAAAAAGATAAAGGAGGGTCAAAAGAGGAGGGACAAGGAGAGAAACTTTAACTCCCCAATATTGGTAAATTCGCAAAACAAATAACCAATTATAAAGGCCTAAAGAGACAGTTAAAGCTCCAGAAAAGAGGGTTATAAACGCCCACCCTAAACCCTGGAGTTTTCCCTTCCCTGAAAAAATAGTGTCAATCAAAATAATTACTCCCAAAGTGGGATAAATAATACCGGCGAGAAGTCCCAAGACCCTCATTCCCCACAGAGGATTATAGAAAATTAATCCTGCAAGAGGAATAAAACACAAGGGGATAACCCAGAAAGAAGAACGGAAAAAGGAACCCCAGAAATAAAAAGCAAAAAAAGATAACGCTAGCGAAAAGAAAATCAAAGAGTAAAGAGGAGGGGAAAAAGAAGGGAAAGGAACACTCACTTTTCCTACAGTATACCCATTATCGGTTAACGCTTTTTTAACCGAGACCAAATAAGATAAATTTTTGTCCCAGTTTCCAAAACCAGGAGGGTCGGTAAAAAGACGGAGATAGAGGATGGGAACCGACCTTTCTTTTACTGCCCGCAAGAATCGGTCTCGAGCTTCCACCGGGGTGTAACCTTTCAGCTCTTCAGGAGGAATGCTATGAGCTCGCAGGGTAAAAGGAGAGACAAGAGAAGCAAGGGTGCTTTCTCCTTTTTGCCCCACAAATTCAAGATATCCCCAAAATAGCCCTTTTTCCTCTAAAAAAGAAGAGAGAAGACGCAGCGAATCCAAGCGAGGAGCGCCCAGAACACTATCTCCAGAAAAAATAACTCCTTCGGCTACTTCCCAGACTTTCTCCTGGAGCAAATTTTCTAAAACCGAAGGAGGAATATTATAACGATTGTAAGGACGAAGTATAAGATGAAACCCTTGTTCTTGTAAGGATTGCAAAACTCTATAATCCCAGCCTACTCCTATTTTATCTTCTTCTTCATAGAGAATATTTACCCCTAATATTTCTCCTTTTTCTTCTACTTCTTTCCCTAAAAGAAGAAGGTGATTTTTTACCGTTTCCCGCAAAAGAGGATCAGAAATCTGAAAATAACGTAAAAGAGGAGAAGAAAAAGGAGAAGGAGCTACTGAAACCGCCCTCCCCTGGCTGACTAATTGCCTCCAGGTGAGTTCGCTAATTCCTAAAGTATCAAACCCTTCTTTTTTCAGTTGTTCAGCAAGAAGTAAAGGGTCTGTGCCTTCTATCTTTCCTACCCACTCTATATCATTCCAGTCTACTACCAACTCTACCACTTTAGATTGAGACTCTCTTTCCCATCTCTCAGAAAGAATGGGGAGAGAGAAAAAGAAAATGATTAAAAACCCTACCAGCAAAAAGATATTTCTCCTCATCTTTCCTCCTCAATTTCTAAAAGAGGATCTCCACTATCCACGGTGTCATTTTCCTCCACGTAGACCTCTTTTACCACTCCCCCTCGCTCTACAGCGATCTCGTTTTCCATTTTCATAGCTTCCAGAATGATTACCACCTGTCCTGTTTCCACTTTTTCTCCCTTTGCTACATTAATAGCTAAAACCCTTCCCGGCATGGGAGCCCGAAGAGTGGTAGTAACCTGGAGAGTAGAAGATGAAGGAACTACTTTCTTTATATTTCTTATATTCCAATGATTCTCCTCTACCTCTCTAACTTCTGCTACCTCAACTTCATATTCTTCTCCATTAACTCGCACCAAAAATTTCCTCATCGCTTACCTCCTCAATCGAAGTACCCAGCACCGCTCGTGTTTACCTAATTCCTTCCAGTTTTTACTTTTCTTCGGTACATAAGATGAAGAAGGCTTATTTTCTTCATCCAAAATTTGGAAAATAGCAGCAACAATAGCTGCCACTACTTGGGGGTTCAAGCCCACACCTAAATCATACTGGGAAATTACCATGTTTCTTTCCCTTCCCTTCCTCTCGTTTAGACCAGAAAACTTCCAGAGCTTTAGCTATTTTAATCCGGGTTTCTCGGGGATCGATGACTTCGTCCACATAACCTCTCCTGGCTGCCTGATAAGGATTATAAAACTCCTGGCGATATTGTTCCAGTAGCTTTTCCCTCTCTGCTTTAGAATCTAGAGCTTTTTCTATTTCCTGACGAAAAATAATGTCTACCGCTCCTTCTGCTCCCATAACAGCAATCTCAGCAGTAGGCCAGGCTAAAACCAGATCCGCCCCCAGGTCTCTACTGCACATAGCTAAATAAGCTCCTCCATAAGCTTTCCGTAAAATCACCGTTATTTTAGGAACAGTGGCTTCTGAATAAGCATAGAGCATTTTAGCTCCATGGCGAATAATCCCCCCCAACTCCTGGTTACTACCCGGTAAAAAGCCAGGAACATCAACTAAAGTTAAAAGGGGAATGTTAAAACAATCACAAAAACGGATAAACCGAGAAGCTTTATCCGCAGCATCAATATCCAGACACCCTGCCAAATGATAAGGCTGGTTAGCCACTACCCCTACCACTTGTCCTCCTATTCTGGAGAACCCCACTATTATATTACGAGCAAAGTCTTTTTGCACCTCTAAAAAACTATCTTTATCCACTAATTCTTCTATTACCTCTTTCATATCATAGGGTTTATTGGGATGGGGAGAGACTATTTCTAAAAGAGGGCTATTATCCCTATCCCAGGGGTCAGAAGAATCTTTTACCGGAGGTTCTTCTACATTATTTGAAGGAAGATAACTCAAAAGAGTACGTACTTCTAAAAAGCACTCTTCTTCAGTAGAAGCCACAAAGTGAGCTACTCCACTTTTTGTGGCGTGTGTCGCTGCTCCGCCCAGTTCTTCAGCTGAAATCTCTTCACCGGTGGCTGCCTTTACTACCTGAGGTCCGGTAACGAACATCTTGCTCTCCCCTTCCACCATAAAAATAAAATCCATAAGCGCGGGAGAATAAACTGCCCCTCCAGCACAAGGTCCTAAGATAAGAGCAATCTGGGGAATAACACCAGAAGCCTGGGTATTGCGAAAGAAAATCCCCCCATAGCCAGAAAGAGAATCTATGCCTTCCTGGATGCGAGCACCTCCTGAATCATTTATTCCTATAAGAGGCGCACCCACTTTAAGGGCCATATCCATAATTTTGGTAATTTTCCGGGCGTGCATCTCTCCTAAGGAACCACCCATCACAGTAAAATCTTGAGAATAGACAAACACTACTCTCCCTTCTATTGTTCCAAAACCGGTTATCACTCCATCAGCAGGAAGCTTTCTTTCTGCCATACCAAACCGGTCGGCTCGGTGCTCCACAAAAAGGTCAATTTCCTCAAAGCTCCCCTCATCCACCAACAGTTCTATTCTCTCTCGAGCGGTGAGCTTCCCCGCCTCGTGTTGCTTTTTTAGGGCCTTTTCTCCTCCCCCCTGGAGAAGGAGAGCTTTTTCTTTTTTTAATTCTTCCACTAACTCTAACAAGGTCTTTTTAGGCATAAGTCAACTTTTCCTCTCTATCCGCTATTCCTTCTACATTGACGTTCACAGCTCTCACATCCACCCCGGTCAAATATTCCAATCCTTCTTTTAATCTCTTTTGAGTTAAGTGTCCCGCTTGAGAAAGTGAAAAACCAGAATTAATAACACAATTCACCACTATCTCTACCCCTCCCTCAAACTGGCGAATAGATAGCCCTTTTATTTCCTCTATCCAGGGAAAACGAGAAAGGAAAAAATTCAGGAGAGAAAGAAGAGCTTTTTCAGAAACCACTAATTTACCCAGATAACTAAAAGGAGGTCGCACTACTGTTTTCTCTCGTGAAGAATAAAACCACCTCCAGATGGTAACTGGCACAGTATCGACCAGGCTATTCCACAAGTTTCTCTTCAACTCTACAAGAGGCACGGGAATAGTATGCTTTCCCTCATTTTCCCGAGCTGATAGTGCTAACTCTATCTCCTGAGGAGAAGCTATTTTCTCAATCTCTAAAATTTCTTCAGGAGGAGGGAGTTCCAGATGCTCACAAATTTTCTCCACCATAGGAAGAGAGACTCCCAGTATCATTATGTTTTGAGGAGCAAGTTTCTTCAGAGCTCTTTTAACTGCCTGCCGGTCTTGAGAAAAATAGAAAAGGGCTATCTTAGTTGCACGAATTTTATTAATCTCTGCTTTAGCAGAGCGACCAGCAATAATCCTCCCTTCCGAAATAAGAAGCCCATCATCAATTATACAATCAATTTTGTATTTCTGAGCTAAATGAGGAACATGATAACTCTTTCCCGTTCCACTCGGTCCAATCAAAGTGTAAACTTTCATGGATGTTACCCCTTTTCGGGAGAAATTTGCCTCTTCTCAAGAAAAACCTCTATAAAATCGTCAATTTCCCCATTCATCACTCGCTCAACGTTGCCTGTTTCGTGACCGGTACGATGGTCTTTCACCAGGCTATAAGGATGGAAAACGTAAGTGCGTATTTGATTACCCCAGGCAATGTCTTTACGCTCTCCTTTAATCTCTTGAATTTTTTTTCTTTGTTCCTCTTGGTAATATTCATAAAGTCGAGACTTCAATATTCTCATAGCCAAAGCTTTATTCTGATGCTGAGAGCGTTCATTCTGACATTGTACTACTATGCCGGTAGGTATGTGAATAATTCGGACCGCTGAATCAGTTACGTTTACATGCTGGCCTCCATGACCTCCAGCACGAAAAGTCTCTATCTTCAAATCTTGAGGATCAATTTCCACTTTAATATCATCTCCCATCTCAGGAGTAACTTCTACCAAAGCAAAGGTAGTATGACGACGATGGTTGGCATCAAAAGGGGAAAGACGGATAAGACGATGCACCCCTTTTTCTGATTTGAGGTAGCCATAGGCATATTCTCCCTGCACCAGGAAAGTCACATATTTTAAACCTGCTTCCTCGCCTTCTAAAATATCAGTTACTCGAACCTCAAAACCCTTTCTTTCACAAAAACGGAGATAAAGGCGAAAAAGCATTTCCACCCAATCTTGAGATTCTACTCCTCCTGCCCCGGAATGGATGGTAACTATGGCATTACGACTATCTTCCACCTCAGAAAAAAGAAGCTGAATTTTTAAGTCTTCTGCTTCTTGAACCAGACTTCTAATTTCCTTTCTCAGCTCGGAAAATTCTGGGTCCGCTTCATTAATCAGGGAACTGAATTCTTGCGCTTCCCTCAACCGCTCTTGTAAATTCTGATATCGCTCCCAGATCTGGCGATAAGATTTGTATTCTCCCAGAATCTGGTTTTCTCCATTTCTATTATCCCAGAAACCTTCCTGAGACATCTTTTTTTCTATTTCTTTTATTTTCTCTTCTAACTTTAACTGGTCAAAGATAACCCCCTACTTCTTCCAATTTACTCTTAACTTCTTCTATTTCTTCTATTACATCCGGCATCTTTTCTCTCCTTTCATTCATTCTTCCCACAGCAATATTTGTATTTTAAACCACTCCCGCAAGGGCAGGGGTCATTTCTTCCCACCTTATTTTTACTTCGTACAGTGGTCACTTTTTCCCGAGGAGCCCTGGAAGGGGAAACCCTGGGTGACGACTTTTTAGCTTCAGCAACCACTTGTAGATGCAAAAGATAACGAATGGTATCTTCTCGAATATGAGCTATCATATCCTCAAACATATCAAAAGCTTCCAGTTGATATTCAACAAAGGGGTCTCGTTGTCCTACCGCTCGCAATCCAATCCCTTCCCGGAGATGGTCCATATTCCGCAGGTGGTCTTTCCAGTAGTTATCTACCACTCGCAGAAGCACATACCTCTCTAAATCCTGGAATAGAGGCTCCCCTATTTCTTGCACTCTTTTTTCATAAGCTTCTCGTAAAGACTGCAAAATATCTTCTTGTAAAAGAGATGGAGAATAGTTGAGTTTCTTTTCTTCATTTACTCTCCACTCCCATCCTAAAACAGAAAACAAGCGCTGGCTCAACCCTTCCCAATCCCATTCTTCAGGATAAACCTTCTCCGGAGCATAGGCAGAAACTATATCTTTAATCACTTCTTCCATCATTCCCAGAATATAAGGACGAAGATTTTTCTCTCGAAGTACTGTTCTTCTCTGTCCGTAGATTACCTCTCTCTGCTTACTCATCACATCATCATACTGGAGGAGAGTTTTTCTAATCTGGAAGTAATGTCCTTCTACTCTTTTCTGAGCTGATTCTATAGCTCGAGTAACTAAAGGGTGCTCGAGAGGAACTCCTTCCTCCATTCCTAATTTTTCCATGAGTTGAGATATTCTATCTGAACCAAAAAGACGCAACAAGTCATCTTCTAAAGAAAGGAAAAACTGCGATGAGCCAGGATCGCCCTGCCTCCCTGCTCGCCCTCGCAATTGATTATCGATTCTTCTACTTTCATGTCGCTCTGTGCCAATAACATGCAAACCACCGGCGGCTTTAACTTCTTCTCCCTCCCGCTCAGTCGTTTCTTTGAACTGAGAAAGAAGCTCCCGGTAAAGCTTTCGAGCTTCTACTACTTCTGGTAAATTAGTAGGTAAACCTTCTGCTGCCTCAAGAATTATTTCTTCTTTAAATCCTCTATTTCTCATTTCCTCCCGGGCCAGAAAATCGGGGTTACCTCCCAAAAGAATATCTGTTCCTCGCCCAGCCATATTAGTGGAAATAGTAACTGCTCCTTTTTTGCCTGCCTGGGCAACAATTTCTGCTTCTTTTTCATGATGTTTAGCATTAAGCACCTGGTGAGGGATTTTCCGATGATGAAGAAGCTTACTCAGCTTTTCTGATTTTTCAATAGAAACCGTGCCTACTAAAACCGGCCTTCCTGCCTTATGCTGTTTTTCAATTTCTTCGACTACTGCTGCAAATTTCTCTTCTTCCTTACGGTAAATAACATCTGGATGATTAGTCCGGCGAAGAGGTCGATTAGGAGGGATAACTACCACTGGCATACCATAAGTGTAAATGAATTCACTCTCTTCGGTTTTTGCTGTTCCCGTCATTCCACAGGTTTTGTTATACATTCGAAAATAATTCTGGTAAGTAATGGAAGCTAAGGTTTGATTCTCATTAGCTACTCTCAAGCCTTCCTTGGCCTCTATGGCTTGATGAAGACCATCGCTGTAACGACGCCCATGCATGAGCCGACCAGTAAACTCATCTACAATGATCACTTCCCCATCTTTTACTACATAATCGACATCTTTTTTATAAAGGTGATGAGCTCGCAGGGCTTGTCTAACCAGATGTTCCAATGAATCCTTTCCGGTCTCCTCGTAGAGGTTATCGATATGAAGCAGGTTTTCCACCTTGGTGACTCCCCTTTCCGTCAACCATATGGAACGGGTCTTTTCTTCATAATCAAAGTCTTCAGGATAGGATAGTTTTCTGACTACTTTATCTACTTTGTAGTAAATTTCTGTGTTTTCCTCTGCTGGTCCGGAAATAATTAAAGGAGTACGCGCCTCATCAATCAAAATGCTATCCACTTCGTCAACAATGGCATAATTTAGCTCTCTCTGTACCACATCTTCAAAGCGGATAACCATATTATCCCGCAGATAATCAAAACCAAACTCGGTATTAGTTCCATAAGTGATATCGCAGAGATAGGCTTTCTTCCGCTCTGCAGGAGAAGAATCATGCTGAATCAAGCCCACTGATAACCCCAAAAATTCAAAGATCGGCCCCATCCAGTAACGGTCTCTCTTAGCTAAATAATCATTAACTGTAACAATATGTACCCCTTTTCCTTCTAAGGCGTTGAGATAAGCAGGCATAGTGGCTACCAGGGTTTTCCCTTCACCGGTGGCCATTTCAGCAATTTTTCCCTGATGAAGGACTACGCCTCCCATAACTTGTACATCAAAAGGACGCATACCAGTTATTCTTCTTGCTGCCTCTCGTACCACAGCAAAAGCTTCCACCAATAAATCATCTAAACTACTTCCTTCCTGAATTCTTCTTTTGAATTCTTCAGTCTTTTGCCGTAGTTCTTCATCCGAAAGATGAGAAACTTCTTTCTCCCGAGCATTAACTGCCTCTACATATTTATCTTGCAATTCTCTAATTTGCTTTGCCTGAGCTCTATCAGCCCAAAAATCTTTAATCCAGCTCATTATTTTCCTCCTGAATATACCTCTAAATTATAACATAACTATAGGGGGGAAATGCCCCCTATGACCTCCTGCAAAAATCGAAGAAAAACAAAAAAATTACTGAGGAAGATAGAATATTCCTCAGTAAAAGTATTTAGATTCCCGATTGAAGATCTCAGGAATGACAAAAGGAGGTCTATCATTCCTGAGTGTATTTATCAGTTGCTCGCCGTCATTCCTGAATGTATTTATCAGGAATCTACATTATTTAAGGACGAAGGCCTTTAGATTCCCGATTAAAGCGCTCGGGAATGACGAAGAGAGGGAATTTTCCTTCCTCTAATGCTTTTGTGATCAATCATTATTTTTCGTCCTCAGCTGGGAACTCAGAGCCATCCAATGTTCTACCATTAAGTCTTCTGCCCGCCACTCAGGATTAATACGAGCTTGAGCCAAAATTTCTTTAGCTCCCTCTTTTCCCAATTTAGGACGAAGGAGCTTTTCTATTTTCTTCCGCCGCTGAGAAAATAAAAAATGAACCCAGCGCATAATTTCCTTATAAGTATCAGGCTCTATCTGGGAAGAAAGAGGAGTAAATTTAAGAATCAGAGAATGAACTGCAGGAGGAGGAGAAAAAGAACCAGGAGAAACCTCCTTTATCTTTTCTACTTTATAGAGAAGATTAACTCCCACCGAAAGAGGACTTCCTTTTTCCTGTAATATTTTTTCCCCAAATTCTCGCTGAACCATTAAAATCAAAAGATTCCACCTGATGTTACTTTCTAGAATTTTAGAAAAAAAAGGAGAAGAAATAGCATAAGGAATATTAGAAACCAATTTGAGGGGGGAAAAAGGAGAAAGAAGAGATGGTAAATCAGCTGATAAAAAATCTTCTCGATAAAGAACTAAATTAGAATAACTTTTTAACTTTTCCTGAACCATCCGGTAGAGTTGCTCATCAATTTCCCAGCCTATCACTCTACCAGCTTTCTGTACCAAGATTTCAGTAAGGACAGCCTCCCCTACTCCCACCTCTACTACTGTATCTTCTTTTTCTAACTCGGCTTCATCAATTATTATGTCTCGAACAGCTTTATCAATCAAGAAATGCTGTCCCCATCGGCGAGAGTGATGGAAACTACTCAAACTTACCTCCTTAAACTACAAAACTATCAGGCTAAGGGTTTAACATAGAATAATTCTCCTTCGGATGTTCCAGGTGTCCAGGGAAAAAATAATCACAGCGATCCACTGGCTCTTGTCTTTCTTTTTGCTCTCCCAATAAGCACTTATAAATCCCCTTCTTTTTCATTTCCGGATCGCAATGCCTGCACACCTGGCATAAACCTTCAGGATTGTACAATTCAAATCACCTCTTTTTATTTTATTCTAAAACCCACTCTACCTCAGCAACCTCTATATTCACCCCCCTCAAAGGGAATTCCCACTCTCTTATTGCATTAGCCACTCGTTTCTGCACTTCCTGTGCCACTTCCCTCCAGTTTGCCCGAGAATCCAATTTTAAAGAGATATTAATAAATACCTCTTCTTTAGTCGAAACTCTATCGTTAGGAGAGAGAGCTTCTCCTCGCACCATGACTTTAGTATTCTTTAAGAGATAGTCAAAGTCTCCCTTCACCCCCTCTACCGGGAAAGCACTGCGTGCCGCCATTTTCACCAGTGTAGATACACTCACTTTTATTTCTCCTGGCTCTTCGCTAAAAGGCATTATTTCTCTCCAGTTTCTTCCAAACATAATTTAGCGCCGCCTCAGCATTTTGAAATTGTGGGAAAAAATCTCCTTCTCCTGTAGAATCCTGGATTTTCCAGGTATTCAATCCAGCAAGGACTTTACCATGGGAAAGAGCAAAGGCAATTTCACTTAAAGTTCCAAATTGGCCTCCACAGGCTATGAGAGCCGAAGCAGTAAGGACAATTATCAAATTACGGACTTCTCCCAAACCGGTTACAATTTTTAAATCCACATAGGGATTAGCATCTCCCTCAAAATTACCAGGTAAAACCCCTATGGTAAAACCACCAGCTTCTTTTGCTCCTCGACAAGCCGCTTCCATCACTCCTCCCAATCCTCCACAAAGGAGAATAGCGCCTCGCTCGGCAATACCTTTTCCTACCTGATAAGCAATCTCATATAGTTGCGCATCACAGGAATGTTGACCAATAACTCCTATTATCAAGTTACGATTCATAGCCCAGATATTTTTTTAAGTCTTCCGGCTTTAAATTATCTAAAAATTGACGAAACTCCTCTATCTCCTTATCGTCTATCTCTCCTGTCGCCACAGTAGTAGAGCTGAGAACCTCCTCAGAAGCAAAGATGGGAGCTCCCATTCGTAAAGAAAGCGCTATACCATCACTGGGACGAGCATCCACAGTTACCTCGTTTCCCTCTACCTGGATATATAGAAGGGCGTAAAAAGTGTTATCCACAATTTTAGTAATGACTATTTTTTCCAGCTCTCCCCCTAACTGATGGATAAGAGAAGCTATAAGGTCATGAGTAAGAGGACGGGGAGTTTTAACTCCCTGCAAACCCAAAAGAATAGCCTGTGCTTCAAATAAACCAATCCAGATAGGAAGGCTCCTTTTTTCTTCTTCATCGCTCAGGACTACTACTGCCATGGCGTTTTTCTGGTCAAACATCAAACCCTGAACTTTCATTCTGATCATAACTAAAAATCCTTTCTATCTTACATTCTATTATTATAACGTAAATTAAGTTTCCTTCCAAAAATCGAGTAAAAATTCTCCCATACTTTCTCTCTCAAAGTTAAAAGAGAAATACCCCATAATTGAGCTAGAAACGAAGCAGTTTCAATTAAAAAAGCTGGTTCGTTTCTCTTGCCTCTCCGCGATTGAGGAGGAAGGTAAGGAGAATCAGTCTCTAAAAGAACCCGAGAGAGGGGAATTTTTTTAACCACTTCTCGAAGATGAGTAGCCTTAGGGTAAGTCACTACTCCCCCTAAGGAAAAATAAACCGGTTGAAGCAGCGCTTCTTGCAAAATCTCTTCGTCTCCTGAAAAACAATGCCAGACTACCACCACTTCTCGCACCCTCTCCTTTATAATCTGCCACAAATCTCTATTAGATTCCCGAGAGTGGACAATTAAAGGAAGAGAAAACTTTTCTGCTAATTCAATTTGCTGGATAAAAGCCTCTTTTTGTTTCTTGATATGACTCCTATCCCAGTAATAATCCAATCCTACCTCTCCTATAGCTAGAACCTTTTCCTTTTGTACATATTCCTCGAGGATAGAGAAGTCGGGCAATTCATCCCCTATCTCCTGAGGATGAATACCCACACTGGCATAAAGCGAGGGATAACGCTCTACTAACTTTAAAGTTTCCTGAACCGAAGGGAGGGAGGTAGCAGCATTGACTATAATTTCCACTCCAGCGCTTTGCGCTCTATTTATAACCTCTTCTCGATCTTTTAGAAACTCCTCCCCTTCTAAATGGGCATGGACATCCACCCAAAAGCTCATCTTACTCTGCTTCCCGGTGCTATATCTCGATCCACAGTTAAAATACTAACCATTCCTTTTCCATCATCAGCAGCTAAAAGCATCCCCTCTGATTTAATCCCCCGGATATTAGCTGGTTTTAAATTAGTGAGGACGATGATTTTCTTCCCCATCAATTCTTCAGGGGTGTAATAATTAGCTAAACCTGCCACCAGGGTTCTTTCTTCTTCTCCCAGATTAACTCGCAAAGCTAAAAGAGCTTTAGTTCCTTCTATTCTTTCTGCCTTTACTATCTCTCCCACCCGCAAGTCGATATTTTGAAAATCTTCCAGATTAATTTCTGGCAACACCATCTTTTTCACTCCTTTATTCTATAATTCTCGGAAACAAAGGTTGAGCTTCTCCCACTGAATAAACTTCTGGGCCTTCTCTCCAGTACAGGGCTTCTTCCAAATTTTCTTTTCTCAGGTCCCGGGGCAAACCTAAAAGCTCTCTCAACTTCAAAGCAGTATCAGGCATAAAAGGATAAAGGAAAAAACTCAGTAATCGAGCATTATCTAATAATCGATAAAGGAGATTCTCTACCTCTTTTTGTTTTCCTTCTTTGTGTAACTTCCAGGGAGCTTCTCGGTCAATATAGCGGTTAGCAAAATGCACCAGTTTCCAAACCTGCTCCAAAGCCTGCGCAAAAGCAAACTGCTCCATATGATGAGAAAAACCCTCTTTCACCTCTTTCAGCAACTTTTCCCATTCTCCATCTTGATAAGGAGAAGGTCTCCTTACTACTCCTTTTTTATATCTCCATACCATTCCTAAAGTTCGATGAATAAAATTACCAAAGTTATCGGATAAGTCAGAGTTAGAACGTTCTATCAGTGCTTTTTCCGAAAAATCTCCATCCAAACCAAAGCTCACTTCCCTCAAGAGAAAGTATCGGAAACGGTCTACCCCATAACGGTCAATCATTAAATAAGGGTCTACTACATTACCCCGAGATTTGGACATTTTTTCTCCTTCTACCGTCCACCAACCGTGGGCAAATATTCTCCGAGGTAAAGGTAAAGATGCAGCCATAAGCATCCCGGGCCAGAGAACAGCGTGAAAGCGAAGGATATCTTTACCTACTAAATGATAGGTAGAAGGCCAAAAAGTAGAAAATTTTTCTTCTGAACTTCCCCACCCTGCTACAGTTAAATAATTAACCAAAGCATCAAACCACACATAAAGAGCATGACGAGGGTTAGAGGGAACAGGTATCCCCCATTCCAGCCCCAGTCGAGAGACACTCTGGTCTTTAAGGCCTCCTCTTATAAAACTCTCAATCTCATGATACCGACTTTCAGGCATTATAAAATCGGGATGACTCTCCAAATATTCTAGAAGTGGTTCCTGAAAACGAGAAAGAGCGAAAAAATAACTCTCTTCTTTCAATCTTTCTAAAGGCCTTCCGCAATCCGGACAAATCAGGCGTTCGTCTAATTGGTTCTCCGGCCAGAAAGTCTCACAGGGAACACAATACCACCCCTCATAATCTCCCAGATAAATGTAGCCTCGCTCATCCAGTAACCGGAAAAAATCCTGCACCACTTTTATGTGGCGGGGATCAGTGGTGCGGATAAACTCATCGTAAGAAATATTCATTTTCTCCCACAAGTCCTGAAAACGAACCACCACTTTATCCACTAATTCTTGAGGAGAAATCCCCTGATCTTTAGCAGCTTTTTCTATTTTTTGTCCGTGTTCATCGGTACCGGTAGAAAAAAGGACTCGATACCCCCGTAAGCGATAATAGCGAGCCAGAACATCAGCAGCGCAAGTAGTATAGGCATGACCGATATGAGGAACATCATTTACATAGTAAATAGGAGTGGTAATGTAAAAACTATTATCCATCTTTCACCTCTTCAATTAAATCAAAAATTTGCCAGATAAGGCTCTTCTTTTTCTATCTCTTCCCAGAATTCTTAATTAAACTTACAACCCGGGTCAGGAGCTAAATAATCCTTAAAATAAGCATAAGTCCGAACCCGGCAACCTCCGCAGACCAACCGATAATCACAGTTCTCGCAATGTCCCCCATAAAGTGTTCTATCACCCAAATCTTTTAACTCCACCGATTCCTTCCAGATCTGGGAGAAAGACTGTTCTATGATATTTCCTGAAGCAATAGGCATAAATACACAGGGGGTAATCACTCCATCAGGTTGCAGAGCACAATAAGCTCTTCCGGCCCCACATCCTCCCACATATTTCGCTGCCACTCGAGCCAGTTTCCTCTCTGATACCGAATAATGACCAGTAATGACCATTCCTCCCGGATTCTTCTCCAAACATTTCCTACCAAATTGAGGGGTAGTACTGAAAACAAATATCCTTTTTTCCATTAAACACTGATAGAGAAATTCTAACACTTCTTCTCGCTCCCGGGGAGAGAGGTCTTCAGCCAAAATTACTTTTGCCCTTACTGTAATGGGTAAGATTTTACTCCAATCTTACTTCTCCATCTTCTGTCGGCTCACTAACCCGGCGAAATATCCCCCGAATTAACCTGGAGTTGAGATATCTCCTTATCCTTTCTGGATTCATAAAATGACTATCCATCTCCCCCACCTCTTTGACTTATCTTATCCTATTTTATACCTATTTTATCAAGAAAAAAACAAAAGAACTCTTTTTTGTAAAGATAGAGGAATTTTATCGGTTCTCTTTTTCCTGAACTTTATTTGTAATTCTTGACGTAAAAGTGGGACAGCTTAACGGCCCCTCTTTTCTACTTTCCCCGAAGATGAGCCACTCCACCCTTTAATTTTCAGGGTGACATTATCGCAGAATAAGCACATTGA
>DAOSVE010000130.1:0-3381 GCA_035593465.1 Candidatus Atribacteria bacterium
TCTCTTAAGGGAATAATAATTTAACTTTGATTTTTAGTTGAGGCAACTCGTGAGGTAGCTCGTTGGGCTTTTACATGCTAAAATGATGATTATTAAAAGCAGGAAGGAGATAAATTATGGAAGGATTTTGTGATATTGGCATAGTGGGCTTGGCAGTGATGGGGCAGAACCTGGCTTTAAATATGGCTCGTAAGGGTTTTAAAGTAGCGGTGTTTAACCGCACTGCGAGTAGAACCCGGGATTTTTTAGAAACAAGAGTAAAAGATGAGTCCATATTTCCTGCTTATGAGGTGGAAGAATTTCTCTCCCTCCTTGCTTCTCCTCGCCGGGTGATGCTCATGGTGAAAGCCGGACAACCAGTGGATGATTTCATTCAACTATTTGCTCCCCATCTTTCCTCTGGAGACCTTATAATGGATGGGGGGAATTCTTACTATCGAGATACTGACCGCCGGATAAAAGAGGCCGAAAGTAAAGGATTTCTATACCTGGGGGTGGGAATAAGCGGAGGGGAATATGGAGCTCTTCATGGACCATCTATTATGCCTGGAGGACACCGGGAAGGGTATTTTCTGGTTAAAGATATCCTGGAAAAAGCAGCGGCTCAGGTGGAAGATGGCCCTTGCTGCACTTATTTAGGCCCTTCATCAGCAGGGCATTTTGTAAAAATGGTACACAATGGTATTGAATATGCTTTTATGCAAAGCATTGCGGAATGTTACCATCTTCTACGGGAGGTAGAGAGGCTCTCCCCTCCCTCTATTGGTCAGATTTTTGAGGAATGGAATAAAGGTGACGATTTGAACTCCTATCTTGTGGGAATAACAGCTCAGGTCTTACAATACTTAGACCCTGATACCGGTAAACCTCTCGTGGATTTAATTTTAGATCAGGCAGAACAAAAAGGAACGGGGAAATGGGCTTCTCAAGTAGCTCTGGATCTGGGTATCCCCACGCCGGTCATCAACCAATCAGTGATTGCTCGAAATCTTTCTTCCTTCAAAGAAGAAAGAAAAAAAATCAGCGCTCTTTTTTCTGAAGAAAAAATAGAAAAGAGCGACGTTCTTTCTCCACAATTAGAAAAAGCTCTTTTTCTCTCCGAGCTCGCAGCCTTTTGCGAAGGTTTTCACATGTTGCAAGAAGCCAGCTCGGAGTTTTCTTATAATTTTAATCTATCTGAAATTGCCCGTATCTGGAAAGGAGGATGTATCCTTCAGGCTCGTCTTCTGAGCCAGATTCAAGAGGCGCTTAGGGAAGAGCCCGATTTACTTTTTACCTCTCCTCTTTTTTGGGAAAAAGTTAAGGATTGCTTGCCGTATTTGCGGCAAGTCTGTACTCTGGCTCTCCAGAGAGAAATTCCTGTTCCAGCTCTTTGTGCTTCCCTTTCTTATTTTGATAGCTGGAAAAGGGAATGGCTGCCAGCCAACCTCATTCAGGCTCAAAGAGACTTTTTTGGAGCTCATACTTACCGCAGGATAGACCGGGAGGGTGTTTTCCATACTATCTGGCAAAAGGAGGAAAATAAATGATTTTATTAGAAAAAGGAGATGCTTACAGTACTCTTTCTTCTAAAGATATAGAGGAAAGTTTACTTCCTGTTCTCTCTTCTCTCCCTCTGGAGAATAAGAAAGTTTTGGTGATTATCCCCGATTCTACTCGCACTATCCCCATGAAGCTTCTCTTTAATATTTTAGAGAGAGCTCTCTTGGGAAAGACTAAAAAACTCGATTTTATGATTGCTCTGGGGACTCATCCTCCTATGAATGATGAAGAGTTAAAGCGACATTTAGGAGTTACCTACCGGGAGGCCGAAGAGCGGGGAATACAGATTTTCAACCATCGCTGGGATAAAAAAGAAGAACTCCGGGAGGTGGGGGTTCTATCCTCGCAAGAGATGGAAGAGATTTCCTCTTTTCTTATTAAAGAGGCTGTGCCAGTAACAGTTAATAAAAATATCTTTAATTATGATGAGCTAATCATTGTTGGTCCGGTTTTCCCTCATGAAGTGGTGGGGTTTTCCGGGGGATACAAATACCTTTTCCCGGGTATTGCTGGAGAAGAGATAACTCATAAATTTCACTGGTTTGCTGCCCTTATCACTAACCCGAAAGTCATCGGACATAAAAATACTCCAGTGAGGGAAATTTTAAATCGTGCTGCTCGCTTCATCCCCCATCCTATTACCCTTATTTCCTTGGTGATGAGAGGAGAAGAAGTTTGTGGATTGTTTGCAGGTGATGCGCAGGAAGCCTGGTCTCGGGCGGCTGATTTATCGTCTCAGGTAAATATAGTATATAAAGATAAACCTTTTTCTACGGTTATATCTGTTGCTCCTCCCCTTTATAATGAGCTATGGGTAGGAGGAAAGTGTATGTATAAGCTGGAGCCGGTGGTAGCTGATGGAGGAAAACTTATCATCTATGCCCCCCATATTAAGGAGATTTCGCTTACTCATGGGAAGTATCTCCGGGAAGTGGGTTACCATACCCGGGATTTCTTTTTAGCTCAGTGGGAAAAATATCGCCACTATCCCGGGGCTGTTTTGGCTCATTCTACCCACGTTAAGGGGATTGGAAAATACGTCAATGGTCGGGAATATCCCCGCATCGAGGTAATACTGGCTACAGGTATCCCTCAGGAGGTGTGTAAGGAGATAAATTTAGGTTACCTCGACTATCGCACTCTCCGTCCGGAAGATTTTATGGGTCGGGAAGAGGAAGGGATTCTGGTAGTTCCTCGGGCAGGAGAAATGCTTTATAAACTCTCCGATGGCACCGTTCCTGATATAGACAAGTTGTAAACAATTTATTACTACTGAGGGATAAGAAGTTCATCCCTCAGTAGTTTTTGTTTTTTCTTTTGTTTACGCCGTAGGCTGTTCTTTCCCGTCATTCCCGAAATTTAGCCGGGAATCCATTGAGGGAGGCTTTTTCTCCCCTTAGTAATCTTGGGTTTAGTTAAGTTTTTATGTTTTTTTGCTTTTCTGGGGGTTATGAGGGGGTCTTTTTCCCCTCATAGTTGATAGAGACATTCAGGAATGACAACAAAAAAGGGGATGGTAGAACCACTCAGGAATGACGGCAAGAAGACACCCTCACCCTAACCCTCTCCCTTCGAGGGCGAGGGGAAAAAGATGTAAAGCTCTCCCGTCGAGGGAGAGGGGAAATATGTAGGTTCCGTCGAGGGAGAGGAAAAACTGAGTCTCCCGCATTTTTTTCTCCCGCCCCTGGAGGGAGGGAGTGCCCGGGTTCCCTGCCAAATCAACGATTTGGCAGGGTGAGCGAGGGAGGGGGAAGTTGCTGAGGAAAAGTATTTTTTGAGGAGAATCACCCTCACCCTAACCCTCTCCCTTCGAGGGCGAGGGAAGGAATATGTGGGGTT
>DAOSVE010000131.1:0-3372 GCA_035593465.1 Candidatus Atribacteria bacterium
GACTGTTGACAGGTTCTTCAAATGCTGCTAAAATTGCTCCGTTGCTTTTGGGGGTGTAATTTTTTTGGGCATAGAGGAGTTAAAAAATAAAACAGTAGTGGTGGGGAAGCGAGAAACCGAAAGAGCAATAAATAAGAATAAGGCAAAGAAAGTTTTTTTGGCTCAGGATGTGGATGAAGAAGTGCAAAAGGAATTGATTGATATTTTGAAAGAAAGAGGAATATCCTGGGAATATGTGCCCTTAGCTAAAGATTTGGGGTTAGCTTGTGGCATTGAAATAGAGGCTTCTTGTGCAGCTATTATTGAAGATTAAAAGTAAGGGAGGAATAAGATGCCAACTGTTAATCAACTAGTAAGGCAGGGTAGAAAGCAGTCCAGAAAGAAAAGCAGTGCTCCAGCTTTGAAAAATTCTCCTCAAAAAAGAGGAGTATGTACCAGAGTGTGGACTATTACTCCTAAAAAGCCTAACTCGGCTTTACGTAAAGTAGCTCGAGTGAGGCTTACTAATGGGATGGAGGTTACCGCTTATATTCCTGGTATCGGGCATAACTTGCAGGAACACTCTATTGTCCTCATTAGAGGAGGGAGAGTAAAGGATTTGCCTGGAGTTCGTTATCATGTTATCCGGGGGACTATGGATACTGCGGGAGTGGAAAATAGAAAACAAAGTCGCTCCAAGTACGGAGCTAAAAGACCTAAATCTTGAGGAGGTGAGATAATTGCCCAGAAAAGGTCCGGTTTCTAAAAGAAAAATACCTCCTGATCCGGTGTATAATAATGTGGACGTGTCTTGTTTAATTAATAAAATTATGCGAACAGGAAAGAAAAATGTGGCAGAAAAAATTGTTTATGGGGCTTTTGAAGTGGTAAGAGATAAAACTAAAAGAGACCCGATGGATGTTTTGTCTCAAGCTCTAAACAATGTGATGCCTCTTATAGAAGTGAGACCCCGCCGAGTGGGAGGGGCAAACTATCAGGTGCCTATGGAAGTGAGGCCAGATCGGAGTAAAAGTTTGGGTATACGCTGGTTGGTAAGTTATGCTCAGGGACGACCGGGAAGAAACATGGTGGATAAGTTAGCTCAAGAGATAATGGATGCAGCTAATGGAACAGGTGGAGCAGTTAAAAAGAGAGAAGACACACATCGAATGGCTGAGGCTAATAAAGCTTTTGCTCATTATCGTTGGTTTTAACAGGAGGCCAGGAAGCTTAAGGTGAGTAAAACTATGGCAAATAGAGTACAATCAGAATCTGAAGAGCATCTTATTTCCAAAATTCGTAACATTGGAATAATGGCTCATATTGACGCAGGTAAAACTACAATTACCGAACGTATTCTTTATTATACCAGGAAAATCCACCGTCTGGGGGAGGTCCATGAAGGAGCAGCCACTATGGACTTTCTGCCTCAGGAGCGAGAGCGAGGTATAACTATAAGTTCGGCAGTTACCACCTGCTTCTGGAAAGATTTTCGTATTAATATTATTGATACGCCAGGGCACGTGGACTTTACTGCAGAGGTAGAAAGAAGCTTGCGAGTGTTAGATGGAGCGGTAGCAGTTTTCTCTGGATTAGAAGGAGTGGAACCTCAATCGGAAACAGTCTGGTATCAGGCCGATCACTATCACGTACCTCGTATTGCCTTTATTAATAAATTAGATAGAGTAGGAGCAGATTTTTATGCTGCAGTTCAATCCATTCGTCAGAAACTGAATGCTAATGCTCACCCCCTTCAGGTTCCTATAGGTAAGGAATCTAATTTTCGGGGAGTGATTGATGTAATAGAGATGAAAGCCTATCTTTATAATTCGGAGGGAGAAGGTACAGATTATCAAACAACTGAAGTTCCTTCTGAGCTCATGAGTGAAGCCCGGGAGGTTAGAGATAAATTAGTGGAGGCTTTAGCCGAGTTAGATGACTATATAATGGAAAAATACATAGAAGGAGAAGATCCCTCTCCTCTTGAGATAAGAGAAGCTATTCGACGAGCAACCATAGCTGGTAAATTCATTCCTGTTTTAGGAGGAACGGCTCTGCGGAATAAAGCTATTCATCCTCTACTGGATGCCATCGTCTGGTATCTTCCTTCTCCTTTGGATTTGCCTCCCATAGAAGGGATTAATCCTAAAACCGGGGAAAAAGAACAGAGGTTTGCTTCAGTCGAGGAGCCTTTTTCTGGCCTGGTTTTTAAAATTGTTACCGACCCTCATGTAGGGAAAATATCTTTTTTCCGGGTTTATTCTGGTTCCTTGAAAAGTGGTAGTTATGTCTATAATCCTACTAAAGGAGAAAAAGAAAGAGTAAGCCGGTTATTAATGATTCATGCCAGTCATAGGGAAGATGTGGATAAAATAAAGGCGGGAGATTTATGTGGCATTGTGGGATTAAGGAAAGCAACTACCGGTGATACTCTCTGCGATGAGAATTACCCCATCATTTTAGAATCTCTTTCCTTCCCTGAGCCGGTTATCTCAGTGGCTATTGAACCGAAAACCAGGGCGGATCAAGACAAATTAACCGTTGCTCTTTCCAAATTATCTGAAGAAGACCCTACTTTTCGAGTGCGTACTGATGAAGAGACTTCCCAGACTATAATTTCGGGAATGGGAGAGTTGCATCTGGAAATTGTGATTGACCGTCTGTTACGGGAATTTAAAGTGGAGGCAAATGTTGGTCAGCCTCAGGTGGCTTATAAAGAGACTATTAAAAGATCTGCGAGAGCAGAGGGTAAATTTATTCGCCAGACCGGTGGAAGAGGACAATATGGTCATGTGGTTTTAGAAGTAGAGCCCACGAAAGAAAATTTTGTTTTCGAAGATCATATAGTGGGAGGAACTATTCCTCGAGAGTATATTCCTGCTGTTCAAGCGGGAGTGAGGGAAGCTCTGGATAACGGTGTAATAGCTGGGTTTCCAGTTATAGGGGTTAAGGTAAAATTAATAGATGGTTCTTATCACCCGGTAGATTCTTCAGATATCGCTTTTAAGATTGCTGGAGCTATGGCAGTGAAAGAAGCTATTCAGAAAGCTGAACCAGTTATTTTAGAGCCGATTATGAAAGTTCAGGTTATCATTCCTCAGGAATATTTAGGAGAAGTGATAGGAGATTTGAATGCCCGGCGAGGGAAAATTGAGGGAATGGAAACACGAGGAGCGGCACAGGTCGTTAACGCTTTAGTTCCTCTTAAGGAGCTGTTTGGCTATGCTACTGCTTTGCGCTCTCTTACTCAGGGAAGAGGTAGCTACACCATGCAGTTTTCTCGTTATGAAGAAGTTCCCTCTTTTATTAAAAGTGAAATTATAGAAAAAAGTAGATAGAGGGAGGATAGATGAATTATGGCAAAGCAAAAGTTTGAAAGAAAGAAACCTCATG
>DAOSVE010000132.1:0-3254 GCA_035593465.1 Candidatus Atribacteria bacterium
CCCAGAGCCTGGTCAAAAGTGAGGTTTTCAAAAGAAACACTTATTGTCCCGGTAACTGAATCATCCACCACTATATTCACTCCTGCTGCTTTGGCCAGACTGAGAAGGACATCTCTCACTTCGGCATCCCTGAAGTCAAAGGAAAAAAGCCCTTGCTCTCCTCCCCCAGGAGGTAAGTGGAAAACTATACTCAAAAGGCGACCACCGGCTTCATCATATATTTCATACTCCACTTTTTCCCGGATTTCTACCCACAGGCGAAGAACACCATCTTTTTCTACAAACATAATATTCCGGAGAGGTCCAATATTCATAGGCCTTTGATTATAGCCAAGACTATTTGTAGCTCCTTCAATATCCACCACAATATGGTAAGGATCAGGAGAAGATTCTACCCAGTTTGTACTCCCGTTAAACTTAAAAGTAAGCTTGATGGTCTCCCCATCTGCTCTCCAGAATAAATCCCGGAGTTCCAGAGCGAAAGCGCTCCCCGAAAAAAGAACCAGAAAAAACAAAATTATAGTTACCGTCCGGGTTAATTTTCGAAAGTTAATGTAACTTCCCTCCCCTCATAGTTTAATACTACTTCTTTATCCTCTACTTTAACCAATTTTATATCAGATGACAAGTTTTTTTCATTGGTTAAAATCTGAATTTTACCCTCCACCTCCACTATCACTGCCTGCCGGGGGCCGGAAACTACTACTCCTTGCAGATGAAGCGGAGGGATTTCCTCTTCCACTTCTTCTTGAGCCGGGATAACCTCTTGAGAAGGGATATAAACTACCTCTTTTTCAGATTCTTCGGGTAAAACTGCCACTGTCTCTTTTTCTACCTCCCAAGGAGCGGCAATTGCCGACTGAAATAAATTCCGAAAATCGGCCAGTTCTCCTTCAGGATAGCTTGCAAGAAATAGCTCTTCTTCCTTGATTTCTTCCAGACTCGAAGAGGAAACAGCTGGGGAAGAAACAGGAGTTAAAGCAAAAAGGTCACTTTCTTCCCCGGAGCTCAATGTTTTCCAGAAATTAAATCCCAAAAAAGCCAGAAACCCCAGACTCGCTACTAAAACTAGCATCCAGTAAAAATCTCTACTTCTCACTTTGTCTCCCTTTTAGAAAATACATAAGTAGAAAGTTTCATGGCAATCTTTAAATTGTTATCTTGGTCTTCTTCCAGGTTAAAATTCTTCACCTGAATTAAACGAGGAGATTGACGAAGATAGTTGAGAAAAAGCAAAAATCCGTGATAATCACTCATAAGATTACTCTCAAATAGTGCCTCTAAGTAATCAGGCTGGGGTTTATCAGAATCTTTTTGTGTCTCAAGAGGTTGAGGTTTTAAAGACTGAATCTCTACCCCGGAACGCAGAGCGGAATCTTCAATCACTAGAAGAAGGTTAGAAATTTCCTTCTCCTCTGGTAGCCGTTCCTCAAGAAGCGAAGCAGCTGAGCGGAGCTCGGTCAACCTCCTCTCCAGTCCTTCTAAATTTCTCACTTTTCTCTCCAGAGAAACCACTTGAACCCCCAAACTTCCTTTCTCCTCCCTTAAACTTTCCAGCTTTTCCCCCCCAGGAATTAGAATCAGGTAAAAAAAACCTATCAATAATCCTGCCCAGACCAGAAGAAAAATTGGCCAGTTCTTTTCCAAACTCATATTCATGGGGTTTTAAACCTCCCTGATAGCTCAAAACGATAAATTCCCTCTTCCCCAAGAGCTAAAGAGTTAAAATCAACCTCCGGGAAAAGGTCCCGGTGCTGGTCAAGGGAGCTAATAAACCGGGCTAAACTAAATATACTGTAAACCTGCCCCTCGCAGTTAAAAGAAGAAGGGGCAAAACTGGCTTTATCCCAGTGAAGATCGGAGGGCATACATCCTCCCAGGGTATACATGATTTTCAGCCAATCGGGCTCACTTTGAATCAAATATTTAAGAGTATTAATTCTTTCTTCTATTACATTTATCTGAGTCTGTACTTCCTCCATTCTTTTTTCTCTCTCTCGGAGGTTGACTAACCTCATTTCAAGAGATTCCACGTCGCTCTCTAAAGATGAGGTTTTAACGTTGAGGTTAATGTAAAAGAAAAAAGTGAGAAAGGAGAAAAAAATTAAAACCACTATGAAAAATAACCGCGCCCAGTTAGGAGTTCTTTTGATTATATATCGACGAGGTAAAAGGTTAATTTTAACTGGATAAATTGACTTCAACTCCATAACGATGCTCCTAGAGCACTGAAATAAACTTCCGCCGGAAATTCTTCTTTTTTCACCACAAGAGGGGGAATTTCTCCGATGGTTACAGGTAAACTCCCAGCTAAAATTTGCCGGAGAAAAGAAATCCGTGCTCCTCCCCCACCCAAAAAAAGCTTTTGATTGGAGCTCGAGCCAAACTCAGACTGTAAAAAGGAGAGAGACCTTCTGAGTTCAGTTACCAGGTCTTTACTCACCTCCGAAAGTGTTTCCTGCATCTGGTACGGGATATTTCCCTCTTTAGTGCTCCGATCAAAAAGTTCCATTATTTCTGTCGGCAAAAGTTTAAATTTCTCTTCTAAATAACTCCATGCTTTGCCCAGACCCCAGTTAAAATACCGGGAGAAGAGCAGTTTTCCATTAGAAAAGTAGAGAATACCTCCTTTGGTAAAACCAAGGTCTACTATGGAGAAAGAAGAATTCACCAGATCAGGATGCAAGCTCAAAAACCCTCGTATCAGGCTTAACATTTGAGGCTCAAATACTTCTACTTCAAAACGAGCCCGGCGAAAAACATCCAGATAATCTTCCACTATCAGAGAAGGAGAAGCAGCAAAGAGAATTTTTTGCTGCCCTTCTTCCTTACCCAGAGTTTGCCAGCCAATTTGAAAGTCGTTCTCTCCGGTGATGATGGAGCTTGCCTCCCACCGCAGAGCATTTTCCAGCTCCTCATCAGGCATTTCAGGAAGAGATATATTCTGCACTACCATTCGGGGGTGATAAAAAGCTACCGCTACTTCCCGGGGGAGATGATTCCTTTGGCAGAATTGTTGCAAATTATCTACCAGTGCATTTCTATCTTTGATTTTTCCCCCCTCCAGAGATTGAGGAGCAAAGAATTTCTCTCCCAAAAAGACCGGCTCGAAATTCTCTCCTCTTTTCCTGGTCAGACAAAACTTGACGGAATAAGCACCTAAGTCGACACCCAGCATAACAGTCTCCTCAAAAAAGACTTAGATATTATTTTATCATAAATTATTTTTTGCTAAAACTACCTTTTATTATTGG
>DAOSVE010000015.1:0-25956 GCA_035593465.1 Candidatus Atribacteria bacterium
GGTAAGGTTCCTCGCGTTGCATCGAATTAAACCACATGCTCCACCGCTTGTGCGGACCCCCGTCAATTCCTTTGAGTTTCAACCTTGCGGCCGTACTCCCCAGGCGGGGTACTTAATGCGTTAACTGCGGCACGGAGGGGGTCGAACCCCCCACACCTAGTACCCATCGTTTACGGCCAGGACTACCCGGGTATCTAATCCGGTTCGCTCCCCTGGCTTTCGCTCCTCAGTGTCAGGGACAGTCCAGAGAGCCGTCTTCACCACTGGTGTTCCTCCCGATCTCTACGCATTTCACCGCTACACCGGGAATTCCACTCTCCTCTCCTGCCCTCTAGCTTCTCGGTTTCCCACGACCCTCCCCAGTTGAGCCAGGGAATTTCACGTGAGACCTAAGAAACCACCTACGAGCTCTTTACGCCCAGTAAATCCGGACAACGCTCGCTCCTTACGTATTACCGCGGCTGCTGGCACGTAATTAGCCGGAGCTTTCTCCGGGGATACCGTCAGGGAGAGAAGCTATTCACTCCTCTCCTGTTCTTCTCCCCGAACAGGAGTTTACGACCCGAAGGCCTTCTTCCTCCACGCGGCGTCGCTGGGTCAGGCTTTCGCCCATTGCCCAAGATTCCTCACTGCTGCCTCCCGTAGGAGTCTGGGCCGTGTCTCAGTCCCAGTGTGGCTGACCATCCTCTCAGACCAGCTACCCGTCATAGCCTTGGTAGGCCATTACCCTACCAACTAGCTGATGGGACGCGAGCCTCTCTCGGGGTGGCAGCTTGCGCCACCTTTCCTCCTTCCTCTTATGAGAAAAGAGAATATGGGGTATTAGCCACCTTTTCAGATGGTTATCCCCCTCCCCCAGGGGAGTTACTCACGTGTTACTCACCCGTTCGCCACTCATCTGTACCGAAGCACAGATGCGTTCGACTTGCATGTGTTAGGCACGCCGCCAGCGTTAGTCCTGAGCCAGGATCAAACCCTCCATGAAAACTTTTAATCAAAGCTCATTGAGAGCTTGATCTTGCAAAATTTGTATATACACTCTTCAGGAAATAGGCGGAATATTCATCTTTCAGGGTGCTCCCTCTTCCGGAGAAGAGGCAAGGAGTAATTTACCACAGGAGCAAGGGATTTGTCAATGGGGAGAGAGAAATAAGATAACTATTTATTCTGGCATTCTGACCAGTACTTAAAACAAGAAAGGAGGCTCGAAAACGAACTCCGCTAGATGAGGATGACAATTCTCAAAGAGAAAACCGGGAAATTTTTATTCTTTTCTTCCAGAAACACCAATATAGGTATCTAAAGCGGTTGAATCTCTCAAAAACCAGGAAATATTTCTCACCTTCTACAAGGCTTCAGCTTACATTCGTAACATCTTCGAACTACTATAGTATCCCGTAAAACTGGTTAAAAACTTTAGGTTGTTACACACAGAGAAAGACTTTGTCTTTCTCTGTGGTTCTTGTCTTTTGTGTTTTGTGTTTGTTTCTTTGTTCTTTGTCTTTTGGGGGGTTATAATCTCATCATTACCCATAAGTTTTTTCTGGACACCATAGAAGGTTTTCAAAACAGATAAATGGATAGAAAGGAATAACTACTAACTACCTGGGAGATTAAACTATATCCTCTAAACCCTGTAAACCCAATCATATAAGTTCAAGAGAGATATCATAGTTAATTTATGTACTCACCGAGGAGATTTCTAATCTTCTTGAAGAGGGACAATATAGCAAAGCAAAAAGACGGATCAATCTTCTTCATCCCGTGGATGTTGCTGAGATTATGGCTTCTCTCGATTTCCGAAAACAGGCACTTCTCTTCCGTCTTCTCAATAAAAATCAGGCTATTACAGTGTTTGAACAACTCGATTTTGAGCAACAGAAAATCTTCTCCGCCATTTCACTGATGAGGGAGTAGCTCGAATTTTAAACCAGATGTCTCCCGACGACCGAACGGAACTTTTTGACGAACTCCCTACTAAAGTGGTCAAGAAATTCTTGGATCTTCTGGAACCTGAAGAGCGCAGCATTGCTGCCAGGATGCTGGGGTATCCAGAAAATAGCGCTGGCAGGATTATGAGCACCCATATCATTGACCTTAAAGAATTTTATACGGTAGAACAAGCACTAAATCCCGGCGCTTAAGCCCCCCAGAAGAACTTGCTTGCACTGCTTATATTATTGATGCAGAGCATCACCTTCTAGGAATAGTGACTCTCCGAAACCTTGTTCTTGCTTCACTAGAAAAGCGAGTAGGGGAAATTATGAGCCGGGATTTTGTTTTTGTTTCCACTGATGACGACCAGGAAAAGGTAGCTCGAATCGTTCAAAAATATGACCTTCTTGCTATACCGGTTGTTGACCGGGAAGGTCGACTGGTAGGAGCAGTAACCATCGATGATGTCATTGATATTATTGAAGCAGAAGCTACGGAAGATTTACACCGGCTGGCTGCTATCGTAATTACCGAAGATGAGCATCTTCGCGCTCCCCTGGGACAGAAAATTAAAAGCCGCTTCTTTTGGCTCGCTATTCTTCTCATTATGGGAACTTTCACCAGTTTTGTAATGCAAAGCTTTGAGGGCATTCTTCGAGCTGCCGTAGCACTCTCCTTTTTTATTCCCATGCTCACCGATACTGGGGGAAATTTGGGGAGCCAGTCTACCACTGTGGTGGTAAGAGAGTTAGCTCTGGGAAAACTGGAAGGTCATTTTCTCTGGAAAATGATTCTCTCTGAAGCTATTATCGGTGTAACTTTAGGGGTTCTTCTAGGAATTGTTACTGTTGCACGGGTCGTCTTTCTCAGAGAATCACTACTTCTTGGCCTTGTACTAGCGCTTTCAGTATAGATAATTGTTTTTGTTTCCAACCTTGTCGGTGTGTTTTTACCGGTGCTTTTCAAGAAAATGAAACTCGACCCCGCTATTGCCGCTACACCAGTAATTACCACGATAGCGGATATTATAGGGGTTCTCATATATTTAGAGATAGCACAGATTTTATTACCACTGTAAGAAGTTAGTAATTTCCAAATTATTGTCATCACATAGGTAAAGAAAAACGATAAACCTTTTGTGGTAAAATAACAAAGGTAAGAAGGTTTATTCTTACAGAAACCGAGAAAAAAAGGTGAAAGACTTGAAAATAGGAATCGGTTCCGACCATGCTGGGTTTGCGTTCAAAGAAGCAATAAAGGAGAATTTATCAAAAGAAGGACATGAAGTGATTGATGCAGGTGCTCAGGATGAGCAGCCGGTAGCAACTGCTCCTTATGCTCAAGCAATAGCTGAAGGTTTATTAAATGGTGAATTTGAACGAGGTATTCTCATTTGTGGAACAGGTGGAGGAATGTCAGTTACAGCTAATCGCTATCCTGGTATCCGGGCAGTACTCTGTTTTAATCCCTTTACCGCCCGGATGGCTCGCAGCCATAATAATGCCAATATTTTAGTTCTGGGGTCTCGTACTATAACTCTACCTGAGGCTCTCGAGTTAGTAGATATTTTTCTTTCCACTTCTTTTGCTGGAGGAAAGTATGCTGAAAGGCTTAAATATCTAGAAGAGATCGAAAAGAAAGTAGCAAAGATTTTACAGGAGCGATTCGCTTGAAAAAGGAAACGTCTTCATATTCTTTTCGGGTAGTTTGGAGTATTTATTAATTTTGGAAGATATTAATAATAAAGAATAAAATGGGGAAGAAGAAGACGCCTGGGTGAGAATTGATGTGTTGGAGAGTAAATAAGGAAGGTGAAAAATATTGCTGCTTAAGATAATGGACCGCTATTTAATTAAAGATAGTACTAGTGGCATGTTCACCTGGGTAGGAGCAGTAACTGTTATAATGCTTGTACAGACTCTTTTTGAGCTAGCTGACTTCTTTGTTAACAAAAAAGTCCCCCTCCTCATCGTTTTGGAAATTCTTCTCCTTTACATTCCTGCTCATATGGTGATGACCTTCCCCATTTCTGGTTTATTAGCGTCAGAACTCAACTTAGGACGTCTTTCCCGGGATAGTGAGTTAATAGCTTTAGAAGCCAGCGGAGTGAGCTTAAGAAGAGTTATACTGCCTTATATCATTTTCTCTATTTTGGTGAGCGTGGGGTCTTTTACTCTCAACGATTTAGTAGTTCCTGAGACCAATCACCGAGCCCAGGTTTTGATCCGGGAATATGTCTATAAAGAAGGTCCTCCCCAGATTGAAAAAAATGTGTTTTTCCGAGATTCTCAGAACCGTTATTTTTATGTTAACGAACTGGATAATAAAACCTGGGAGATGAAAGATGTCATTGTTTATGAAATAGGTAAAAATCGTTCCTTCCCTGATGTTATTTTAGCTAAAAGTGCTTTATGGTTAGAGGATCGCTGGTTGTTGAAAGAAGGAGTAGTACATCGCTACAATGAGAACGGTTTACTTATTCAGGAAATTGAATTTTCTGAGATGGTTATAGATATGAAAGAAGAGCTAAAAAGTTTTTTTACCGAACAGAGAAGCCCAGAAGAGATGGCTTCTCGAGAATTAAAAAAGCAGATTGATATTCTGAAAGAAGCAGGAGCCAAAACCGAAACCTTCGAAGTAGCTTATCATCTCAAGTATTCTATCCCCTTTTCCGCTCTGGTTTTTATTTTGATGGGAATACCTTTAGGTATTCAACGTACTAAAGACACGAGAACCATAGGAGTTATTGTTACTGTTATATTAGCTTTTGCTTATTATATGTTGCTTTCCATTTTTCGCTCTCTGGGAAGAGGAGGGATAATGGAACCCATAATAGCAGCCTGGATGCCCAATATTATTTTTGGCCTGCCTGGTTTCATACTCTATTTGACGGTGGATAGAAAGTGAGGTATAAAATGAAAAAAATCCTTTTTTATCTTATAATATCAGTGCTGGTCATCTCCTGGGGTGGAGGATGGTTAAGAGCGGAAGAAAATCTTTTTGACCAAGCCATGGAAGCTCGAGGAAAAGGGGAAGATGAAGAAGCGCTGAAAATTTTCGAGCGGTGTGTAGAAGAAGGGATAGAGGTGCATCAAGCTTACTATGAAATGGGGAAGATACTTCTGGACCAGAAAAAATATCGGCGAGCTATTATTGTTTCCGAAAAAGCTATAGAAGCTTACAAAGAACATTTGAAAAATCACCCAGAAGACCACAATGCCTGGTGGGAATTAGGCGATATTTATGGTACTAGAAGTAATTATAATTACTCTGATGAGTGGAAAGAAGCTCAAGAGGCTTTAGAAAAAGCAGTAGAACTTTCTCCTTCTAATTCCTTTTATCTTCTCTACTTAGGTTGGATTTATTATCAAGAGGGGGACAATGAAAAAGCTGAAAGTATCTTTAGAAAGATACTGGATAAAAATCCTGAAGATTTTCAGGCTCGCCGTTTTTTAATTGATGCATTAATTGAGGAAGGAAGAAAAAAAGAAGCTAAAGAAGAATTGGCTTTTATTTTAGAAAAATGTCCTAAGGAGGATGAGTTATATAGTTGGGCAGAAAAAAAATGGGAAGAATTAGAGGGGGAAAATCAATGAAGACTAAAGTTATCTTCTTAATAAGTTTAATCCTGGTAGTAGGTGTTTTTTCTGGCTGTTTTTCGGTGACACAAAAGGGTTCTTTAGAAGGAGAGGTATGGGGAGAAAGCGGGCCCCTTGCAGGAGCGGTGGTGGAGGGGGGAGGAAGTACATCTATCACTAACGAAGAAGGAAAATTCCTTATAGAAGGATTACCATCCGGAGAAACTTATCTTTTCTTTTCCTGTCTCGGGTACACAGGTAAAGCGATAAAAGTAGAAGTGAAAGCTGGAGAAACGGGAAAGATTAATCAAGAAGGTAGAATATATCTGGTTCCTCAGGATGAAGAAAGCCTTAAGGATTATATTTTTGAGCTCTATAGTCTGGGTTTTTATGAGCGAGCTATCTCTCAGGTAGACTTGTTTCTTACTGATTATCCGGAAGGAAATTCATTACCCCAGGTCCTTTTTATCAAGGGAGCTTCTTTATATCACTTGAAAAATTTTCAAGATGCTATTTCTCTTTTGTCTCATATCAGGGACAATTATCCGGATAACGAATTTTCTGATGATGCGCAGTATCTGCTGGCTAAAAGTTTCGGCGAAGGGTTAAAAAACTACGAAAATGCTATTGTAGAATACCAGCGATTGATAGATAGTTATCCAGATAGTGAATTTTTAGGCATAGCTTATTATGAAATGGGAGATTGTTATTACATCTTAGGCTCTTACTCTGAAGCCTACCTCAGTTACCAGAAAGCTCAAACTTATGGTGGGGAAGTAGAGAAGGGGGCTCTCTATTCTTCCGCTCATTGTCTTTATAAGCTGGAACTTTATCCCCAGGCGGCGCTTCTTTTTTCTGAATATGTAGAACGTTATCCTCAGACCGATATATCGGATGATGCTCAATATTTTGCCGGTGCTGCCTGGTATAAAGCCGAGGAATACAGTCAAGCTTTAGTCGCTTTTCAACATTGCGTTAATAACTATCCCCAGGGAACCTGGTACAATGGGATTCTCATCGCTCCAGCAGCCCTTTTGAACCAAGGTCTTTGTTTAGAAAAGCTGGGTAGATACCGAGAGGCTTATAACATTTATCTCCAGATTATCCGGGAGTATCCCGGGGCAAAGTGGGCTGACGGTAGCTCTTTAATTAAAAATGTTCAATTTCGTATTGAATGGCTTGAAAATAATGTCTTGTAAAACCAACCAACATGCACGAAGAAAAAAGCGATCGGGAACTTATTACTGAGGTATTAAATGGTAATGAGGACCTGTTTTATTTTTTAGTACGCCGTTATGAGAAGCAAATTTTAAATTATATCTATCGTTTAGTAAAACAGAGAGAGGAAGCAGAGGACTTAGCTCAGGAAACTTTCACCAAAGCTTTTTTTGCCCTTCGCCAATATGATCATACTTACGAGTTTTCTACCTGGCTTTTTCGAATTGCCCTTAATGTTTGTCGAGATTATTTTCGAAGAAGAAAGATTGCCTTTTTCTCTCTAAATACTCCAGTAGGGGAAGAAGAAGAAACAGAGTGGGGAGAATTAATAGAGCAGAATTCTTTTCCAGACCCAGATGGAGAGCTGGATAATCGGGAACTACGAAGAGAATTAGAAAAAGCCATTGACCATCTTCCTCTTAAGTTCAAAGAAGTAATAGTTTTGCGCCATTTAGAAGGTTTATCTTATAGTGATATTTCTGAAATTACTAATTTGCCGGCGGGCACAGTAAAAACTTATCTTCACCGTGCTCGTAAAAAGCTCCAGAAAGAACTTAAAAAATATCTGGATTAAACAAAAAATGAACCGGTAGGTTATGATATCAGCTAACTCGAGTACGCAACACGAAAACTTTAAGTTTATCTATTTCTCTTTCTGCTTTGATAATTTCCAGAGCTCCTCGTCACTTAATCCAAAGTAATGTCCGATTTCGTGCCATAAAACTTTCTCTAATTCTTCTGGCCAATTCTTACCGGCTATTCTTTCCAGATTTTCCCTATAGATTACTATCCGGTCAGGCATCACCAGGTTGTAATTGCCACTTCTCCGAGGAAGGGGAATACCCTGATAAAGTCCCAGTAAAAAACGAGAGCCAAACCGTCCTTGAATCTCGCTATCCGGATAATCCTCAACTACAAATTCTACGTTACTTATATTATTTTTAAATAGAGGAGGAAGTTTTTCCAGAAGTTCCTCTATCAATAAAGAAAGTTCCTTTTTATCTATTGTCACAATAATTTTTTCTCCTTCCTCTGTCAGAACATTAAAATTATACCTCATAAATAATAGTTGCGGTTTTAAGCACAAAATCCACAGCAATGTTCCTCTATTCAGCACTCTATATACCAGCTCCACTGGAAAGTAAAACTCCTCCATCATCTTTTAATACTGGAAAAGAAACGGAAAATAACCCTTACAAATGCAGCCCGGGAAGAAATTGCCACATCAGGCAAAAAGAGGAATCTACAAAGATAGAGAAGAAGAGTCAGGATGAATTGTTAGAATTATAAAATAACTCATCTTCTAACCCCTGAAGAGGAAATATTACAGTATTATTTATCACAACTCAACCAGCGATATTCAACACCACAACGAATTGAAGAAAGTCTCAAGAATAAAATAACCAGTTCTCGATTGTTACACTCGAACATCAACAATATTCCCCTTATCTCCTTTTACATCCAGTTGTTTCTTCTCCTTTTTCTCCTTTTTCTCCTTCTTCTCCTTCTTCTCGGTATCTATCATGTCTCTTTCTTCTTTCTTCTTCTCTTCCTTTGGATAACGGTCAGTTTCCGGAGAAGGAATTACTTCTCTCTCCACCTTTTGAGACTCATCTTGTGCTTCTTGAGCTAAAGCATAAGATGATAAAGTAGAAGCATTATCTTCCACTTTCTGAATACGGGCTACCTCTGGGGAACGAATCACTACATTCTGCATACTTACTGGGTCTACCACAAAAACCACCCTCCTCAGCTTCGAGGTTTTTCAAAACTCCCCAAGACTACTTCCTGGTCTTTCTTGTAAAAGGAAGCGTAAGGAATTTCATCCCTCACGGGATAGGTAAGATTACCCACCGTGATTCTTACCTGAGGATAAACTTTTTCTTCCACCAAGACTTTCCCTTCTCCTCCAGAAATTATTTCTTCCAATTCTTCCAATCTTGCCTCGCAAAATTCTTTTTTTTCTCTGGCTAATCGACAAGTTTTTTCTAATTTTTCTAAAACTTTTATCATACCAGGATCAAGACCTTTCCCCACCTTTTGTCTCTCACTAATAGTTCTAAAAACTTTTTCCCCTTCTTCAATCTGCTTTTTCACTCTTTCTAACTCCCCCATAAGAAAATTATACTCTTCCCGGAGAGTAGGGTCTATTCCTACCATTACTTCTGTGATAGTGCCCATAGATGATCCTAAGGTTTTTACCCATACCAAATTCCCTGCTTTTATCTTTCCTCCCACTGCCAAACCCCGTCCTCCTACTACCACTTTTCTACCTGCCGAAATCTGACTATGAAATATCGCTTCTCCTACTATAACATCTTGACCCGCTTCTACTGTAGCATTTTCTATTACTTTTGCTTTTACATCTCCTCTTGCTCTCACCAAGCCTTTTTCTCGCCCAAATATCCCCCCCCTTATCATAATGTTTCCCTGAGACTGCACAATTGCTGCTTCCACATTACCCCAAACCTCTATATCTCCTTCCGCCTCCACCTTAAAACCACTACGTATCGTCCCTCGAATCACTATAGAACCAATAAAAGAGATATTGCCCGTTGAAGTATTAACATCCCCATCTACTTCAAAAAGGGGCAAAACTGATATAGTTTTGCCTATCAAAACCGGTCTTCCTGCTACCTTAGCAACAGCCTTGGTACCCTCTTCTACTAACTCTACGTTCTTCCCCACTCTTATTTTGGCCGGTCTTCCAAGGAGAGCGGGAATTTCTTTTCCGAAAATGTCCTGACCCGGTACACCTTCTCCCGGAGGAATAAGCTCCGCAAGTAAGTCTCCTTCCTTCACTTCTGGTATTTTCACAAAATCAAATAAGTCCACCCTTCCACTCTCATCTTCTTCTAACTTTTTTTCCAATTCTTGGGTAAATAAAATTTTTACCTCCCCATCCTTCCCTCTTTGTGGCCTTTTCCCTTCAGCAACAAGATGACGGCCTTCTTCTTGTAAAAGTTTTTTCCCCCTCTCCAATACCTCTTCTTTTATTCCCACAGTTATTCCTCTACTATTCAAAAAGTCTTTTAACTCCTCATAAGAGGAAAGTTCTTCCTCGCTAAGAGGTTTTTTGACCACCAATTCCGATCGTAAACCATCACCAGAAATAAAAAGCTGAATCCGATTATCCTCTTCCAAAAGCTTAAGAGACTTGAGCAACTATACCTCCCTCTACTTCCAATCGGAAAGTTTTGTCTTTAGTTTTAGAAGAGCACGAGAAATAATCTGAGAAACTCGTGACTCTTTAACTTCCAAAATAGCACCAATCTCTTTGAGAGTCAAACCTTCAAAATAATAGAGAGTAATGCTCAATCTTTCCCTCTCTGGCAATTCTTCAATAGCTTTTCCTAAATAGTCTAACAGCTCTTCATTCTCCAGAAGAGCTTCAGGATTAAACATTAAGCGCTCTTCTTTTACTCCATCAAGAAGTTTTTTCCCCTCCTCTTTTTCTTCTTCTAAAGAAAAGAAAAAGGCAGATTTACCCCGCTCTATTATCCAGGTTACCTCCCCAACAGAAATATCTAACTCCTTTGCTATTTCTGATAATGTTGGCTCTCGCCCTTTTCTTTTCTCTAGCTCCTGGTAAGTAGCCATAACTTCTTTCCAACCCCGACGCTCCCGGCG
Organism: Candidatus Atribacteria bacterium; assembly: GCA_035593465.1. GTDB lineage: Bacteria > Atribacterota > Atribacteria > Atribacterales > Caldatribacteriaceae > Sordicultor. Next base: position 10,362 of record DAOSVE010000015.1, read on the forward strand.
AGTTAAGGGGTCTAAACTTCGCAAATAATCCAGCACCGCTCCTCTAATTCGAGACAGGGCAAAAGTCTCAAATCGCAAACCTTTATCCGGTCGGTACCTATCTAAAGCCTGGAGTAAACCAATCACTCCATAACTTTCCAAATCTTCCCTGTCTACATAAGAAGGAAGAATATAAAGTAACCTTCCCAGAGCTATTTTAACCAGATAGAGATAATGTTCTGCCAGTTTTTCTCTTTCTGCAGAATCCCTAGTCTTAAGATAGCTCTCCCAGACTTTGTCTATATTTTCAATCTCCGGAGTTAGATTCATCTTTTACTTCCGTTTCCTTATTTCCACCAGAAGAAATAATCCATAAAAAATAATAAAACATAATTAGATAAGCCACAGAAAAAAGTAAAAGCCCCCTCCATACCAAAGTTAAAAAACTTAAATTACGCCAGAAGCCCCAAATAAAATATAATACCAACAAAATCCAGGATAAAAAAAGAGCAAGAAGGCGCGCCAGGTTTTTGGCCTGTCTGACTTCCATTTCTAAACTACCACAGGTTTCTGTCCAATAGTTTTTATTTCCAGTCTTCCATCTTCAAGGTAAAACATAATACTCCTCCCCCGATTTCCTCCTGTATCATCTGCTCGTAAAGGGATATTTAATTTTTGAAGCTCTGCCTTAACCACCTCAACATTTCTTTTACCAATGTCAAAAAGAGAATCCGTTCCTGAAAACATCTTCGATCCTCCTGCAATCTTGGCAAAAACATTTTTTGGTGAAGCACCTCCGTTTTTAAGCTTCCCCCACAGTGCAGGAACTGCAGCATCAGCAAATTTAAAAGGATTACTCTGCCCTGGAATACTTTCAGGAAGAAGAATATGAACCATACCGCCAATTTTCTTAACAGGGTCATAAAGACACAAACCTACACAAGAACCAAGTCCCAGTATACATAAAACATCCTCGGGATTACTACTCACCCAATACTCTGCCATTCCTATTACCACTCGATTGTACATTTTAGATTACTCCTATAGACCGCAGAATTATTTCCAGAGACCTCGTATCCGGTATAAGCATAAAATAACCTTTTATTCTGTTTTCTTCTTCCACAAATTCCGTTTCTATAAGCAGGGCATAATCGCCTTTCTTAGAAATCTCAATCAATATCACATCTACAATAGCACCAGCCATATCAATAGCCAGAGCAGGAACCGAATGATTCAGTCGCAGACCGGTAAAATCAGCCAAAGCAGATAAATAAGAAGAAGAAAGGATATTTCCTATCTCCTCCATTGCTGACCGGGCTATCTCATCCATCTCTAATACCTGTTCCCGAGAAGGAGTAAGGTCTCCTAAAAGAATATGCATGATTTTCAAGGCATCTTCAATAGTCATAACAAAGAGAATGTGGCCAGTTGCAGCTCCAGACATGGTTAAATAAACTCCTAAAACCTCTTTTTCCGGCCCTCCCAGCCAATCAGGAACGTCTTTAAGAGGTAAAATCTTAACCAGGGGTACTTCCATCTTTACCCTTTTTCCTACCACTTTAGATAAAGCAGTAGCAGCGTTACCTGCTCCAATGTTACCTACTTCTCGAAGAGCGTCCAGCTGTATTTCATTCAATTTTTCAAAAGAAATTTCCATACTCACTCACCCACCTTTCTGATAAAAAAAGGGCAAAACATAACGTAACCCTAAAGAAGAAGGATCGGTAATTCGTTCGGTACTTCCCACCCACAAATATCCCCCTTTTTGCAAAGCGTCACTCATTTTTTTAAACGCAATTTTTTTAGCCTCATCTTCAAAGTAAATAATCACATTACGACATACCACAAGAGCAAAAGTTTCTTTTACCTCATCCTGCAAAAGATCATGTTTTTCAAACGTAATTCTTTTTTTCAGTTGATGTACAACAGCATATTTTCCTTCTCCTTGAAACTGAAAATATTTCTCTAAATAAACAGAGGGAACATTGCTTATAAAATCTTCAGAATACACGCCTTCCTTAGCTTTCTCTAAAGCATCTTCGTCTATATCAGTAGCCCAGATACGATAGGGTTTACGATGAGGCATCTCCTCTAATACCATAGCTAAAGAATAGGGTTCACTTCCCACGGAGCACCCCGCACTCCATATTTTTAAAATTAAACCTGCCTCTTTCATAAGTTTTGGTAATACTTTATTTTTTAAGTCTTCATAGCGCTCAGGATTACGGAAAAACTCTGAAACATTAATGGCAAAACGATTTTTAAAATCTTCTAAAACCTGAGGATTTTTATCTAAAAGTTCAACGTATTCCTCCACACTCTGAGCACCGGCTCTACTTATAATAAAAGGAAGACGCCTTTGCAGCTGATTTTCCTTATAGTAAGCAAGGTCAATTCCTGTCTTTTCTAACACTTTATCACGCAAATACTGGATATCTTCTCTCTTTAACATTTTAGCTGCCATCTCCCCGGGAATCCCATTCTAGAATTGCTGAGGGAATATCTTGTAAAGGTAAGACTCTGTCAGATAGCTTCTCCTCTATTACTGCTCTGGGCATACCAAATATGAGAGAAGTTGACTCATCCTGAGCAATAACTGTCCCTCCATTTTTTTTGAGAGCTCGGCAACCTTCTAAGGCGTCCTTCCCCATTCCAGTAAGAACTACAGCTAAAATATTCTCTCCTCCAAAGACTTTTACCGCCGAAAGAAGAGTAATATCAGCACAGGGTTTTAAACCTTTCACCGGAGGATCATCACTAAGGCGAACTTCTTTACTCTCTTCTATTATAAGATGCTTTCCCCCTGGAGCGAGGAGAGCACAATTCGTAACTAACTTATCTTCGTTGCTCGCTTCTTTAATGGGAAAAGGAGCAGAGTTATTCAGCCTTTCCGCCAGGCTCTTGGTAAAACCACTGGGCATATGCTGAACTATCAACATTCCACTTTTTTTTAAAGGGGAAAGATTATTAACAAGAGTGTGTAAAACCTTAGGACCACCGGTAGAAGCAGCTATAAACACCAAACGAGGACATTCCCTTCCTTCCTTTTCCCGAACAGAGATTTTCTTCCTTTCCCTGCCTTGAGTGACAAATTTCCCTACCTGAGAAAGAGGAATAGTGCTTGCTGATTTAACCTTGGCAATTATTTCTTCCTTTTTCTTTTCAATATCTAAGGATATACTCCCTGAAGGTTTAGGAATAAAGTCCAGTGCCCCCTTATCTAAAGCTTGAATAGTGATTTCACTTCCCTCCTGAGTCAAAGCACTGAGCATTACCACCCGACGGGGACGCTCCTCAAAAATTTTTTCGAGCAGTCCTAAACCATCCAAACGGGGCATTTCTACGTCCAGAAGAATAACATCAGGGTCTAAACTTCTCAGTTTATCCCAGGCATCCAATCCATCCCGGGCGGTAGCTATTACCTCAATTTCCGGGTCAGAATTCAATAAATCACTAACTATCTTGCGCATAAAACTCGAGTCATCTACTATCATAACTTTGATTTTCTTCATCAAATTAAAAGTCCTTTCTTTCTTATTTCTATCTGTTGCTTAAAAATATAATGGATGATTTCTTCCTTATCCTGGTCAGTTATTTCCACAAACTGGAAAGCATAACAGGAGGGGTCATCTTTTCTTACTACTTTAGCTCTACCAATAATACTTTTATCCTCAAGAGAAAGAGAAAATACTACTTCGTCTCCAATCCCCAGGAAGTTTCTCTCCCCGCTAAACGAGGCTTGCATTCCTCCCCCACTCAGGTTTCTGGTATAACCAAGAAAAGTCCTGTCATCTTTTCTAATTAAGAGCGGGATCGCAACATCTATTCTTACATAATTTCTTCTCTGCTCCCTTTTTACCTCCTGAGGCAAACTCAAAATGAGGAATGCCATATTCTCTTTCCTCAGCCGATTTTTGACTTCTCCCTCAAAATGAAAGATCTCATTTTCTCCTATAACATAAACAAATAATTTTTCTCCCACTCCTATCGGAACTAAAACACCTTTTTCTTGAGGAGCAGCCACCCATAATTCTTCTTCTCCAACTAACTCAATACGGCTAGGATAATAGAAAACTACTTCTTCTCCTTTTTCATTTTTCCTATTCATCCCTAAACTTATTCTCCGATTAGGTCGAAAAACCTGAGAAATTTTCATGTTTCCTGAACTTCACATCCTTATCATTCCCTCTACTTTAACCTCCACATCTTTGGGAATTTCCTCAAAAGCTAGTACTACCACCTGAGGTAAATAACCACTAACCAGGTCACGAAGACCTCTTCTAATTTTACCAGTTGTGGCCAGAATTGGGAAATGCCCTAAACCAACTATTCGTTCTACACTCTCACTCAAACGGTCTAAAAAAGAACGGAAGAAATCAGGCTCTAAAGTTTCCTCTCCCTGTAAAGCCCGTTGCAACAAATTCTCCAGGTTAGTATCTAAAGTAAGGATATGAAGCTTTCCATCTTCTTCCAGATACTGTTTTACTATGCTTCTACCCAGCTTTCTCCTCACCATCTCAGTTAAACCTTCTATATTTTTTGCCTGAGGAGCATAATCAGCTAAGGTCTCAAGAATAAGAGAAAGATCTCGAATAGGTATCCCTTCATCCAGAAGATTCTGTAAAACTTTTTGTACTTCTCCTATTGACATAGCCTGAGGAATCAATTCGTCCACTACTGCCTGATTTACCTTTTTTACCTGATCAATTAGCATTTGCACATCCTGGCGGGTTAATAGAGAGGGAGCATGAGCTTTAATTACTTCTGAAAGGTGAGTGATGAGAACTGATTCTGAATCTACTAAAGTAAATCCAGCAATTTCTGCTTCCTCTTTATTAACCTCATTCACCCAGTAGGCTGGAAGATTAAAAGCCGGTTCTTTAGTGGGGATTCCCTGAATAGTGGCCGCTTCTCCTCGGGGACTAATGGCCAGATAATAATGAGGCATTATATCTCCTCTTCCTACTTCTACTCCCCGAATTTTTATCACATACTCATTAGGGCGAAGGCGTAAATCATCTCTTACCCGGATAGGAGGAACTACAAACCCCTTTTCCCGAGCCATATTAATTCTCATCTGAGTTATTCGTTCTAAAAGTGTACCCCCGGCTGAAGCATCCACCAGAGGCACCAATCCATAACCTATTTCCAGCTCTATAGGGTCTACTTCTATAAGCTTCAATATTTCTTCCGGGCTACGAGGTAGTTCTTCTTTCTTCTCCGATAGAGTAACAGCAGGTTCTTCTCCTTTTTTTTCTTCTTTCCCCTGCAAATAATAAAAAACAAAAGCCGCCGAGGCTAAAAGGAAAAAAGGTAATTTGGGTAAACCAGGGATTAATCCCAGAACTAAAAGTAAAATAGCAGAAAGGAGTATCACCCGGGGAACTTGAATTAATTCCCGGGTTACCTCCTGACCTAAATTATCTTCTGAAGCAGCACGGGTGACAATTAAGCCACTGGCGGTAGAAATCAAAAGAGCAGGAATTTGAGCTACTAATCCATCCCCTACGGTTAATAAAGCATACGCGGAGAGAGCATCCTGAATGCTCAATCCTCGCTGTAAACTCCCTACTATAATGCCTCCTAAAAAATTCACCAGGGTAATAATCAAGCCAGCAATGGCATCTCCCCTAACAAACTTGCTGGCTCCATCCATAGCTCCATAGAAGTCAGCCTGTCGCTCTATTTCTCGCCTTCTCCGACGTGCTTCTACCTCGTCTATGAGTCCGGCATTTAAGTCAGCATCAATACTCATCTGTTTTCCTGGCATAGCATCCAGAGTAAAACGAGCTGCTACCTCAGCTATACGGCCTGCTCCATTAGTAATAACTACAAATTGAATTATCACCAGAATTAAGAAAATGATAAAGCCCACTACATAGTTTCCTCCCACCACAAAGCTACCAAAGGTAGCAATCAATTTTCCCGCATACCCCTGCAGAAGGATTAAACGAGTGGTGGAAACATTTAAGGCCAGGCGAAATAGAGTAGCAAAAAGCAACAGTGAGGGAAAAACTGAAAATTGTAAAGGGTTGGTGATATAGGTGGTGGTGAGAAGAATCATAACCGATAGAGTAATGTTGCAACTTAAAAGAAAATCTACTACTGTGGGAGGTAGAGGTATAACCATCATCAAGATGATGAGAATGAAGAGAAAAGCAAAGAGGAAATCGCTATTTTTGAGACTCTTTTCTAAGGTTTTAGTTAGAGCTTCATTCATTTCTTCTTCCTCCATAAGTAGCCTTCAATCTATAAACGAAAGCTAAAATTTCTGCTACTGCCCGGTATAAGAAACTGGGGATTTCCTGCCCTATCTCACAGCTTTTATAGAGCTCCCAGGCTACTTTTTTATTCTCCACTATTGGAACTCCATTTTCCTGAGCTATTTTTTTAATCTTTTCTGCTATCAATCTCTGCCCCTTAGCTACCAGTACCGGCGCCCTCATTTTACCTCGTTCATAGCGAAGAGCACAGGCAATATGAGTGGGGTTAGTTACCACCACTTGAGCTTTAGGAATTTCTTGCATCATCCTCCGCCGGGCTATTTCACGCTGACGCCGTCGAATATGAGACTTTATTATCGGGTCTCCTTCAGTTCTCCGGTATTCTTCCTTTAGTTCTTCTTTGGTCATCTTTATATTTCTCTCGTATTCGAAACGTTGATAAAAAAAATCAAAAAAACCCACTCCCAGAAACAAGCCCCCTAGATAAAGCCCCAATCTTTCTGCTATCTCTTCCACCGTTTCTATTCCAGCAAGAAGCTCCATATAAATAAGGTCAGTGAGGCGAGGCAGAGCATCCTTTACTACCACATAGGCCAACACTATCCCCAGAAAAACTTTGATAGATATTTTCAAAGCTTCTACTAAAAGACGCAAAGAAAAAAGTCTCTCTAACCCCCGCACTGGGTTAACATAATCAAAATTGGGTTTAAGCTTTTCTCCTGATATTACAAAGCCAGTTTGCAAAAAACCTAAAAATAAAGCTAAACCAGCGGCTACCACTACAAAAGGAAGCACTCCTCGAGCGAAATATCCTACTCCAATCTGAGCTAAATGGAAAACCCACTGAGAATCTACCTCTCTTGAGTAGTAGTTTCCCGCCCATATTTCTTCTATCAAACTCATCATCTCCCTGCTCAAGGAGGGAAAAATAAAGGTGGCCAGAAGAAAGAGCACAATAAAGCTAAAGCCGCTGGTAAAATCTACACTAATAGGAACTTTTCCTTTCTGGCGTAGCTCTTCTCGACGACGAGGCGTAGGTTCCTCAGTCTTATCCTGCTGGGGAGGCATACTTTCACCTCTTTTTATACTTCAATAATTACAATTCTTTAATTTCAGGATAAAATTCTTTGCCAAAATGACCTCTCAACTTAAGGAGCAAATATCTGAAAAAAACTGCGCAAAAAAAGGCTTACCACTTCATCGACATAAGGTAAAAAGTAAGGAAGAATCATTAAACTCATAAACAAACCCAGACCGATATTAAGGGGCAACCCTACAATAAAAACATTCATTTGGGGAACCGCCCGGGAAATAATAGCCAGAGTCAAATTAGACAAAAAAAGAGTGGCAATTACCGGTGCCCCCAACTGCAGAGCAATAACCATTACTTCTCCTACTAGGCCCACAAATGAGGTAGTAGCGTTTAAACCAAGTTTAAAGCTGCCCAGAGGGATGAGGGAGAAAGAACGGACTAAACCCTGCAAAGTAAGACGATATCCCCCTATACCCAAGTAATAGATTATAGTCAGCAAGAAATAAAATTGTCCCATTACCGAAAATCCTAAATTGGAAAGAGGGTCTACCACGTTAGCATAACTGAAACCCATTTGAAAATCTATTACCTCCCCAGCAATCTGAATACAGGAAAAAACCAATCCTGACAATAACCCCAATACCAGTCCTACTAAAATTTCAGAAACCAGAGCTAAAAGGTAATAACCATCCAGTGAAGTAAAAGAATCTTGCGAGGTAAGGGAGGGAAGCAAGGTTACTGTCAAAAGAAAAGAAAGACCAACCTTAGCGAGAACCGGAATAAGGGGGCTATTAAACACCGGAGCAAGAAGGAAAAGACCTAAAAGCCTCATCCAGACCAGCAAAAGAGTAAGAAAATGAGAAAGGAAAAAAGTAAAATCCATGGGTTAGCGCAAAAAAAGAGGCAAGTTCCAGAAAAGATTATTGGTAAAATCCAGAAGACTGCGCAACATCCAAGAACCTAAAAATGCCACTACGAGAATAGTAGCCAGAATCTTAGGAACAAAAGTCAGGGTGAGCTCGTGAATTTGAGTTACTGCCTGAAAAATACTCACGAGAATTCCTACTATAAGGGTCACACCCAGAATAGGCAAAGCTAATTTCAAAACAATAAGTAATGTCTCTCTACCTATCTCTAACAATAATTCTTCACTCAAATTTATCTCCTCCCCTCATCGAAAACTGAGTGTCAACCCCCGGGCGATCAGATCCCAGCCATCTACTAAAACAAAAAGGAGCAGCTTAAAAGGCAAAGAAATCATCACCGGTGGAAGCATCATCATTCCCATAGACATCAAAATACTGGCTACTACCATATCGATGACCAAAAAAGGAATATAAACTAAAAAACCCAAAGTAAAAGCAGCTTTCAACTCGCTTAAAATAAAAGCGGGAATGAGAACATGGGTAGGAATATCACTTCTGGTCTTAGGACGAGGAAGGTCAGTAAAGGAAACTAAAAGAGCCAGATCTTTTTCCTGAGTCTGGCGAAACATAAAGTTTCGCAAACTGTCCACCCCCCGATCCAGAGCTTCTTTTTGAGTAATGTTACCCGCAAGATAAGGAGACAAAGCATTTTCCTGAATTTCACTGAAAGTAGGAGCCATAATGAAGAAAGTTAGAAACAAGGACAAACCTATCAACACCATAGTGGGAGGAATTTGAGGAGAACCTAAAGCATTACGCACAAAACCCAAAACTACTATAATACGGGTGAAAGAAGTAACCATGATTAAAATAGCAGGAGCTAAGCTTAAGATAGTAAGAAGAAGTAATATCTGTAAAGATAAAACCAACTCCTGAGGCTCGTTTACTTCTCCAGCTTCTACAGTGATTTTCGGAAAAACAAGAGGAATTTCTTGAGAAAAAGCTGAAGAAGAAAGAAAAAGAAGAATTAAAGATGCTAAAACTAAAACGATTGCTTTTTTAGCCATCTCTCTTGTCTTTTTTCCTCCCAAACCAGCTATCCAGATAGCCGGAAAAGCCATCAAAAGATGCATTTTCTTCTAGTTCATCTTTACTTAATTCGGTAATCTCCTGTATTGTATTGCCACTCTGGGCAATCACAATCACCCGGTCTCCTACTTCCACTAAATAAAGAGATAAATTAGGTTTGATATTCAGAAAGTCTACCAGATTCATATATCGAGAAGAAGAAAGACGGAGATTTTGACCAGTCAATCTTTTCATCAGATAAAAAAACCCCCAGAGAATAGCTACAACAACAAGAAAGGCTCCTATAAAACGTAAAGCGCTACCTCCATCACTAGAAGAAACGGGAGGCTGAATCTCTGGTAAATTCAATTCTTCTTCCTGAGCAAAAACTATTCCTCTTGTTATCACTATAAAACCGAGAAAAAACAGAATTTTACAAAATCTTCTCATCCTAAGCTCGAGCTTCCTTCAAAGTTTTAATCCTTTCCTCCGGGCTCACAATTTCAGTTATTCTAACTCCAAAATTTTCTTCTATCACCACTACCTCTCCCCGAGCAAATAATACATCATTAATGTAAAGGTCAGCTGGTTCTCCAGCCAGCTTATCTAACTCTACTATCGAACCCGGACCTAAATCTAAAATCTCCCGAATAGAAAGCTGAGTCCTACCCAGTTCTACCACAAGTGGCAGGTTAACATCCATTATGAGTTGCATATTAATCCGGGAAGGAGCCTCTTCTTTCTTTTTAAATTCAGCAAACTCCACTGACTGAGCCCTAACTTCTTGTCCTTCTTTTCTAGGAGGGGTCTCAGTCATGGAGGCTTCCTCATCTGGAAGAACAGCCTCTTTCTGCTTAACAGTTAAAGAAGAAACTATAGCTCGAGAAAAAGAAAAAGGTAAAAGTTGAATCATATTACTATCTATAGCACCATCCACTACCAAGTGGAAAAAAACCTCCACTAAATGCTCTTCTTCTTGTTCTTCTAACCATTCCTCTTCAGTACTCTGCACCTCCTGTCCAATAACCTCAGGGGGAGAAATGCTGATCTTCCTTTTCAAAAATTCTGACATAGCAGTAGCTGCTGAGCCCATCATCTGGTTCATAGCCTCTCCTAAAGCGCTGATCTCCATTTCTCCCAGGGCCTCTTCTGCTTCTGCACCACCCATCATTAAACTTATCAGTGTCCGAGCATCTTCTTCCTTCACCAAAAGAAGATTACTTCCTTGAAGTCCCTCTCGATATTGAACTTTAACCGCAATATGTTCCTCTGGAAAAAGGCTCGTTACTTCTTCCTTGTTTATCACTTCCACCCGAGGAACAGTAATTTCCACTTTCCGTCCTAAAATAGTGGATAGAGCAGTAGCTGCTGCACCCATAGAAATATTTCCCAATTCTCCAATAACATCTTTCTCCTCCAGAGTCAAAGTATCTTCTGGCATTCACTCTTCCTCCTCTAATTCCATAATTTTAATAGCCAGCCTTCGACCTGACTTTCCTGGCATTCCTTTCATCTTCGTTTTTTTTCCTACCAGAATATTTAAAGGCTCTCCCGCCCTTTTATCTAACACCACTACATCCCCTATTTCTAAACTCACAAGTTCTCTCAAGCTTATATTTGTCCTACCCAGTTCTACCACCACCGGCAAGCGAACCTGGTTAATTTTCTTTTTCACCTTCTCCTGAATCTGGGGGTCATTAGATTTACGGCTGGCAAACCATAAAGAGGCACTCAATCTCTGGGTGATGGGTTCTACTACCAGGTAGGGAATACAAATGGTCATCATCCCCTCCCGTTCTCCCACTTCTACCGAAAAAGTAAAAAGAATTATCATATCATTACCAGAAACTACCTGGACAAACTCTAAACTTGATTCTAAAGCTTCTATCTGTGGTTCCACCTGCTGGATATTTGCCCAGGCTTCTTTTAAAGCACTCATAATCCTTTCTGTCACTTCCAGCATAATTCGATTCTCAATTTCAGTTAAAGGACGAGGATGAAAAACGGTACTTCCTGAACCTCCCAATAAGCGATCTAACATGGGAAAAACCATATCCAGATTCATCTGCAAAACACACCGTCCCTCTAAAGGGGGAAGAGAGAAAATACATACAAAAGTAGGATTGGGAACTGAACGAATAAATTCATCATAAGTCAGCTGGTCTACTGAAACTAATTCTACCTGACAACGGCTACGCAGATAAGCAGCTAAACTGGTAGAGGCTAAACGTGCCAGAGCTGAAAAAATCATATGAAAAGTGCGTATCTGGTCTTTAGAAAATTTCTCCGGACGTCGAAAGTCATAAACCTTGAAACGCCCGCCCTCTTTTCTCTCTTCTCTAATGGCTTCTGCTTCCAGGTTTCCTGAGTTTAAAGCTTTAAGCAGAGCATCAATTTCTTCTTGAGATAGTATATCACTCATTTTCTGCTCCTACTGCATAACGAAATCCACAAAATAAATTGCTGTTACTTTCCCCGAGGTTAAAAACTTATTAATGCTATCAGCTATGAGTGTTTTCAATTTTTCTTTACCTTCGGTAGTAGAGAGGTCTTCGGAGCTTTGAGCGCTGAGGATGGTAATTATAGCATCCCGAATTTCCACTATCTTATTTTTAATCTCATCCACCACTCGCTGGTTAGGAACTTCCACTCCCAGGGTTATTTTGAGATAACGCAACACATCTTTATCACTCAAGTTAACTAGAAAATTTTGCTCAAAAATATAAATGAAAGAAGGAGCTGAGTTTACTTCTTGGGGAGAAGAAGCAAATAGCTTACTCCATATCCCGCTCTGCTGGAGATAAACAAAAACCATGAAAGCCAAGAGAACTAAGGTAACAACCAGTATTATCATCTGAAAAGAAAAACCCTTTTCTTTCTTTTCTTCTGAATTTTCAGTTTTTTCCGGCATAATCTTTTCTCCTTTCAATCTCGTAAGATAACTATTTCTACTCGCCGATTCTTCTGGCGGTGTTCCTCATCCAGGTTGGGAACCAGAGGTCGGTATTCTCCATAACCTACTGCTATTAATCGCTCAGGCGGTAATCCTTTTTGCTCCACCAGATACCGCAACACAGCAATAGCTCGAGCAGCAGACAGCTCCCAATTAGAAGGAAACTGAGAGGTATGAATGGGTAAATCACAGGTATGCCCTTCTATCCTCACCGAGTTTTCAACCTCCTCAAGAGCGTCAGCTAAAGCATCCAAAATAGGAAAGACTCCCGGCTTTAAATCTGCTTTCCCCACATCAAAAAAAACGGTATCTAAAAAAGTAATCACTAATCCTCGCTCGTCTATTTTGAAACTAACGTTATCCGGAGAAAGATGACCCTCCTTTATTAATTGCCTCTCAATTTCTTTCATAAGGCCAGCCAACTTTAACTCCACCAACCCTGAGGGACTGATCTGAGTGGGGGGTTTAGGAACAGGAATATCAGAAGGATTGAGAACTCTAGGGCCACCCTCCAGGACTCCTAACGCTCCCTGAATAGAAGAAATTACCTCCTTAAATCGGGCCACATCAATGGTAGAAAGAGCAAAAAGCATGATAAAAAAACAAAGTAATAAAGACATAAAATCTCCATAGGTCAAAGACCACAGAGGCGCTCCGGGGGGCGTTTCTTCTTCCGCTCTTTTACGGGGCATCTAATTCACCTCATACTTCACTTTCTCTTTTTAAAGGAATCACTTTACCTACTTCCTCCCTCTCTCGCTCCAGTTCTTCTCTAATACTAGGAGCAAAGAAGGACTTAAGTTTTTCTTCCACAATGCGAGGGTTATCTCCTGCTTGAATGGAAAGAATTCCCTCAATGATAACTTCTTTTAGCAACACTTCTTCACTACTCCTTAACTTTAGCTTATTGGCTATAGGCAGACAAATCAGATTAGCAAGTATAGCTCCATAGAGAGTGGTAAGTAGTGCTACTGCCATACCTGGCCCTACTTTTTTGGGGTCATCTAAACTAACCAACATAGCTACCAAACCAATGAGCGTTCCAATTAAACCAAAAGACGGAGCAAAAGCACCCATAGTCTCAAAAATAGCTTTCCCTTTTTTGTGGCGTTCTTCCAGAAAAATCAACTCAGTCTCCAGGATATTTTTCAATAACTGAGGGTCAGTTCCATCTACTACCAATTGAATTCCCCGTTTAAAAAAAGGGTCTTCTATTCTCTCGGTTTCTTCTTCCAGAGCTAAAAGTCCTTCTTTACGAGCTTTTTCTGCTAAACCCACCAGAGTAATGATTATCTCCGAAGGTTGAGGGAGTCGAGAACGCATGGCAATCATAAACAGCTGAAAAGCCTTCATCACCTGCTCCAGATGAAAACTAATAAGAGTAGCGGCTAAAGTTCCTCCTCCTACAATAAGGATAGAAGCAAAGTCATAGTAAATTCTCATATTATTAGCTGCCGCATTGGTCATACCCCAGAAAAGTAAAACTACTCCTACTACCAGGCCGATTATAGTTGCCTTGTCCATAGTTACTCCTCCAACTCATTTTCAGGTAAATTCTGAATTAATATTTTACTCACTCCGCTCTGTCGGCGAAAATCTAAAATTTTTCCGATTATTTCATCTACTGACTCTTTAACCACATATTTCCTACCGGTAACCAGGGTTATAATCGTATCTGGAGTAGCCTCTATGGTTTCAATCAAATCCATATTTAAAACAAAACTTGAACCATTAAATCGAGTTAAAGTAATCATCCTCTCTCCCTCTCACGCTTTAGAAAAAGAGGGGCTTGCGCCCCTCTTTTTCACCGTTTGATATTAATTAAATCTTGTAACATTTCATCAGACGTGGTAATCACTCGAGAATTAGCTTGAAAACCTCGCTGAGTAACTATCATATTGGTGAATTCTTGTGCTAAATCAACATTAGACATCTCGAGCGCCCCCACGGCGATGCTTCCTCTTCCTCCACTACTGGCTGTTCCGATATTGGGAAGACCAGAGTTATTGGAAATCTGGTACAGATTTCCACCTTCTTTCAATAAACCTCCCGGGTTAGAAAAAGTGGCTAAAGCAATTTGAGCTAAGGCTTTAGATTGACCATTGGTAAAAATCCCGGTTAACACTCCACCAGAATCAGTGCTCACCATATCTAAAGACCCGGCCTCATACCCATCCTGGAAGCTGATGTAAGCAGTGGGGTTACCACCAAACTGAGTAAGTTGAGAAAAATCGATGCTTAGGCCAATAGAATCAGCTCCAGGAATAGAAGTAAAACTAGCCATACCAGTACCACCCGAGAAAACCGTACCATCAGGATTAAACTCAATAGCACCAGAATCACCAGATATTCCATCTAAATCCGCTGCCCAACCCCACTCATTTGCTGTTGCAGTTTTCGTAAAAGTTATTGTTAAGTTGTGAGGGTTTCCTAAGGAATCATAAACCTGAACACTGGTAATCCATTGAGAGCTATCGGCAGCGTTAGCATCTAAATTCCCTTCAAAGGCAATTTCTGTGGTAGCTTTAGGCTTCATCTGAGCACCCACCGGGATAGTTATATTCTGGAGAGCTTGGGTAGAATCGATATTTCCATCGGCATCGGCCATCCAGCCTTGCAGGCGAAAACCGTTACTATTTACCAGCGCTCCATCAGCAGAAGTTTTGAAAGCTCCATCTCGGGTATAATATACTTGACTTCCATCACTCACTATGAAAAACCCCTCTCCCTGCACGGCAAAATCGGTGGGGTTATCAGTGCTCTGTAAACTCCCTGGAGTAAAAAGAGTATCAATGCTCGAGATACCCATCCCCAAACCTACTTGTTTGGGGTTTACTCCTCCCATTCCTCCGGTTTGAGGACTGCGAGCTCCTTCTACAGTCTGGCTTAAGATATCTTCAAAATTTACTCGACCAGATTTAAAAGCTACGGTATTAACATTGGCAATATTATTTCCTATTACATCCATCCGGGTCTGGTGATTTTTAAGACCCGAAACTCCGGAAAACAAAGAGCGCATCATCTTAATTTACCTCCTTTCGGGGAGCCCCCCTAAGGACCAGCTCCCTAAGCAATAATCGCTGAATCAATATTGGTAAAGATATTATCTTTTCGAGAATTAGAATCCATACAGGTTACCACCACTCGCTCCGGGACATTCACTACAAAAGCCACTTCTCCCACTAAAACCAGAGAGTTTCTTCCTCCCTTTTCTTTTACTTTCTGTACTGCCTCTTGCAGACGCTCTACGGTATCGGGAGAAAGAGGTATCTCTCTCTCTTTTATTCTTCTTTGAGCATGGAGAGAAAAACTCAACTCCTCTTCTTGCAGAACTTGTTCAAAGTTCGCAGTAGTTTTTGCCTTCTCCCGAAGAGGAGTAGAAGGTTGAATCCCAGGAATGAATTCTCGAAAATTTTCTATCTTTTGAACCATCAGCTCTCTCCTACCCTTACCACTTCGCTAATATTGTACT
>DAOSVE010000133.1:0-3149 GCA_035593465.1 Candidatus Atribacteria bacterium
TAGCCCTTCTTTTAAAAGGTAGAGAAAGCGGTCAAACACTTCCAGATTGGCCAATCCTCCATGAACTTCCTCTGTCCCTACTTCATACCCCACCGGAGCAATTCCTTTTTTGCGGCGATAGTTTTCGGCATGTTTTATTAGCTCTATGGTTCTCTCTACTACCCGCTCTATGGGAATTATTTCTCCGGGAAGAAGAGTTTTGTCTACGGTGGGGTCAATGTGCAGAAAATCATAGCCTGCATCTATGGATGCTTCCAGAGATTTTTTAACTGCCCTCATCGTTTCTTCTAAACTCCAGTTTTCTATACTGTGTAGGTCTTTAAGCCACGGTCCTCCGTGGTCTAGAGCGACAATGATTAATCCATCGTAGCCTATAGCTTCGGCTTCCATTTTCACCGTTTCCACAAATTCAGATTGAGTAAGGCCGGTATATCCCCCATCTTCATCCACCTGATTTAAGGTAGCAGCAAACTTAATAGGAGCATTGGCTCTTTTGGCTGAACGTAATGCGGCTTTGATAACCGTCTCCGAATTAGGACAAGCGGCAAAAAGGCTGGAAGGTTTCCCTTCTATCTTTTCTAACTCTTTCATTTTGTGCAACAGGAAATCGACTACTGGAACTCTTTCTTCTTCTGCCTTGCGGCGGATAAAACTTTGGTCTACTTTATCTCTTCTCAGCACTACCTTCCTCTCCTTTTCCAAATTTTTTCCCAAATTCCTCCAACTCTTTTTGAGTGGGCGCTCCTTCCATAGGACCTTTTTTAGTTACAGCTAAAGCTCCCACTGCGTTAGCTAACCTCCCCACCTCTATCAAAGGCAACCCTCGGGAGAGACCGGCTAAAAATCCAGCACAATAACAATCACCAGCTCCGGTGGGGTCTACTTCTTCTACCGGGAAAGCAGGGATAACGAATTTTCCTTCCGGGGTAAAAATAGTAGAACCTTTCTTTCCTTGTTTCAGGGCAATTATTTTAGGTCCTTGAGATAATAATACCGCTGTTCCTTTATCTATATCTTTTTCTCCGCTTAACACCTCTAATTCTTCCTGGGTGGGAAATAAAACAAAACTTTCCCGAACAATGGGCTGAAACAGAGCCCGAGCTTTACTTGCCCCCAGAAGCTCGGGACGGAAATTAGGGTCAAAACTGATTTTCCCTCCTTTTTTCTTTACTATTTCTAGGGCCCTAAGATAAGCATCACGGCAATTATCGTTAATGAGCATACTAGAGCCCATAACATGGAGGTAATCCAGACGAGAAAATTGTTCTTCATCGATATCAGAAGGAAATATCTGGCCCGCAGCTGCTCGAGAGAGATGATAAATGAATTTTCGGCTTCCATCTCGGAAATAGGTGACAAAAGCCACCCCGGTTGTGAAATCAGGGAGAATTTTCACTCCTCCGATATCCACCCCATCTTCTTTTAATCTCCGGAGAATCATTTTTCCAAAGTCATCTTCTCCTACTGCTCCTACAAAGAAAACTTCCTCTCCTAGGCGAGCCAGACAATCAGCAAAGATAGCCGGAGCACCGCTTGGGAAAGGCCCTACAAAAACACCAGGAACATCGAAAGGGACGTCTACTTTGTCTCTCATTATCTCTACCAGGAGCTCTCCTAAACAACCTACTCGCATAACTCTCTCTCCTTTCAGGGTTTTATAACTACTTTAGCTCTCTATTTTTTAGAGAAAAAACATAGATAATTATTAAAGCTGGATTGTCACTCCTTTTTCCATAAGCACCAGAGAAATCTACGTTACTCGAGAAACATGAATTTCTTTTGCCACAATTTTTTGACTCTCCTAGAATAGTAGCCAGCGAGGCAATCAATTCCCTTTTTAGTTTATTCTATTTTACCTCATTATTATCTTCCCACCAATCCTTTTCCAGCTCTTTTTTAAGTTTCTCTAGAGCTCTATCACGGTGCGTGCGAAGAGAGGAGCGAGAAATTCCCAGTTTCTCCGCTGCCTCCTCTTCTGTTAGTCTGTCATAGAAGAGAAGATAAATTACCTCTTGCTGGCGAGGGCTGAGAATCTCAAGAGGAAGAGAAATATTTTTCCTCTTTTCTCTCGCAGGTGTGGGATATTTTTCTGTGAGGTCAGGTAAAAGTATTTCTCTTCCCCCTTTATATACTCCCAGCCCTTCCTCCTTTAGTAACTTGTTCCAGTAATGAAATAGCTCTGCTTCTTCCATAAACGCCTCCTTATCTGTCCCTATTATAGGACGAAACGTCCTGTAAGTCAACAAATAATTTTTTGAAATTCCTCTTTCTTTTTAGAGAGGAATGTTCTATAATTTGTTTACTATGGGTGACTTGCAGGACAAAGGGCAAAAGTTAAAAGAGCTGAGAAAAGAGAAAGGTTGGTCGGTCAGGAAATTAGCCCAGAGAGTGGGGGTTTCCAAATCTACTGTTTCTGACGTAGAGCTGGGTAAAAGAAAACCCACTGCCAACTATTTGATAAAGGCAGCTAAAGCTTTAAATATAGATGAGAGAGAGTTGCTGGAATGGTATGGCTACCTGGAACCCTCACCTCCCGGTTTAGACCAGAAATTAGAACGAGTGGTTCGAGAGTTTGACACCATCTTTTTAGACCATCTGGGGGAGTTGAGTGAGGAGTCCAAAAAATCTCTCATCGATTTTCTGGAATATTTAATAGAAAAGCAAAAAAGAGAGGGCCGGGATTAAAGATTTACCCCTTGGTTAGCTTATCTCCAGAAAGTATCAAAAGAATAGAGAGTTTTTCTTCCTCCCTTCCCCGGATAAATAGCGAAACTGAAGCACTTAAATTAGCAGAAAAGGAGGGTATAATTGTTGAGTTTTATGATTTACGAGGATTTAAAGGAGTTCTGGCTCAACGTCAGGGACAAACTTTTCTGGGAGTGAATAAAAAACTGCGAGAAGCGGAAGAAGTGAAAACCATTCTTCACGAATTAGCACACTATTTCTTTCACTGGAATAATCGGTTCCGCCCCATATTTCTCTGCCACGAGTACATCATAAACCGTGAAGAAAAAGAAGCTGATTTCTTTGCCTGGTGTCTTATGGGGGAGGATTGGCGGGAAACTCTCTCCTGGAAATTCCTGAGCGAGAATAGAACTATAAGGGGGTAAATACCCCCTTCATAACCCCCTTTCTTTTTCTTCCCTCGC
>DAOSVE010000134.1:0-3113 GCA_035593465.1 Candidatus Atribacteria bacterium
AGCATAATACCAACTCTTTTTCTTCCTAAGAGAGTTCACTTATCCAATTGACAGTAAATAATTCATTGTTTAATATTAACAAAAATCCTTAAGGGAGGATGAAAATGAAAAAGTACGGAGTAATTTTATTAGTTTTATGTGTTTTAATGTTAGGGGCAGTCAACGGAGCAGTGGCAGAGGAGAAAAAAACTTACATAGTGGGAATTGATGGCGATTATTATCCTTTTAGCTATATTGACGAAAATGGCAATCCAGCAGGATTTGATGTAGAGTCCATTAAATGGATTGCTCAAGAAATGGGATTTGAAGTAGAGATTGTTCCTATAGCCTGGGATGGGATAATTCCCAGTTTGCTCGCCAAAAAAATCGATATGATATATTCGGGTATGACAGTTACCGAAGAGCGGAAAGAGAAAGTAGATTTTACTGACGTTTATTGGGTGGTAAATCAGGCAGTAGCCACTAAAGAAGAGGCTAACTGGACTCTGGAGGATTTCCTGGCTGGAAAATGCAGCGTAGGTACACAAAGAGGGTGTTCAGCAGCTATGTGGATAGAAGATAATTTAGTAAAATCGGGAATCCTTCCTGAAGACAAATTTAAACTTTATGACAATTTTCCTTTAGCAGTAACCGACCTCCTCAATGGCCGAATAGAAACGGTAATCATGGATGAGCCAGTAATAGATAAAGCTATCGCCGGAAGACCGTTGAAAACAATTGGAGTTATTTCTACAGGAGAAGAATATGCTATAGCGGTGAGAAAAGAAGATACTGAACTCAAAGCTCTGCTCAATGAAGGATTGAAAAGATTAATGAGCTCTCCCTACTGGGAAGAACTGATTAAAAAATATGAGATGAAGTAGAAAAGGAAAAAAGTGGAGGGTCTCTCTGCTGTTTTAGAATCTCTTCCCTACATTCTATCTGGAATATCAGTAACTTTGGGACTTGTGGCTCTGTCTTTGGCTTTAGGGTTTGCCTTAGGAGTGCCAATGGCAGTAGCCACAGTCTATGGAAATCGAATAATAGTAAAAATAATCCGGGTATTCGTTTTTATATTGAGAGGCTTACCCAATTTAGTGCTTCTCTTTCTTTTTTATTTTGGTATCTTTCCTCTCTTAGGGTGGAACCTCTCTCCTTTCGCTATAGGAACTATAACTCTGGGTTTGCGAAGCGCTGCTTACCAGACAGAAATTTTCCGAGGCGCCATCCTCTCTTTAGAAGAAGGACAGATGTTGGCTGCCCTATCTGTGGGTATGACCAAAAATCAGGCCATCTGGAATATAATATTACCCCAGGCTCTACGCCTGGCACTTCCTGGATGGTCTAATGAATATCCTATTCTTCTTACTGACTCTTCGGTAACTTATGCTATTGGAGTAGCTGAGATTTTAACCCGGGGAAGCCAGATGGTAACTAGAACCTATCAGCCTATGCCTATCTATCTAACCTGTGCTATCATTTTTATTCTCCTCAATTGGGGAGGAATGCAAATTATCCAGTGGGGAGAAAAGAAAGCCTATATCCCTGGTTTAGGAAGGAAAACAGAAACTTGATGAATACTACAGATAACACACCCATTTTAGTAGTGGAAAACATCTACAAATCTTATGGAAAAGTGGAAATCCTCAAAGGAGCTTCCTTTACCGTAAATAAAGGAGAAACTAAAGTTATAATTGGTCCTTCAGGTGCAGGAAAAAGCACCCTTCTTAAATGTATCAATCAGCTCGTCATCCCCGATAGGGGAAGGATATTTCTCAACGGAGAGGAAGTGCTACATTCTCATTCTCAAATTAATCGTTTTCGTCAGAAAATAGGTATGGTCTTCCAGAATTTTTATCTATTTGACCATATCACTGCTTTAGAAAATGTAGAAATTGCTCTTCTCAAAGTCAAAAAGATGAAACGGTCTGAGGCACGAAAAAAAGCTCTGGAAGAGTTAGCCCGGGTGGGAATGGAAGACAAAGCTCATCTTTATCCTGCCGAGCTCTCCGGAGGACAGGCACAGAGAGTTTCCATTGCCCGAGCTTTAGCTATGGACCCTGAAGTGATGTTATTCGATGAGCCCACCTCCGCTTTAGATCCGGAATTAACCGGAGAGGTGCTGGAGGTTATGAGAAACTTAGCTAAAGAGGGGATGACCATGGTGGTGGTTACCCATGAGATGGGTTTTGCTTCCTCAGTTGCTGATGAAGTTCTATTTATGGAGGAAGGGAAATTTTTAGAAAGTGGCCCCCCTTCCCAGATTTTTTTCCATCCTCGAGAAGAGCGAACTAAAAAATTCCTCAGCCGGATTTCTGAGCTATACGGAGAGTTAAATAAAAATGGATAGTTTGCTTTTTATCCGCAACGAGCTACTCCCCGAGTTAGGGAAAGGATGGATAGTCACTTTAAAATTAGTTTTTCTTTCTATCCCTTTTGGATTACTAACCGGGATATTGATTGCCATAGGAAGAGTATATGGCAATCGCCTGATTTCTTCTCTCTGTCGGCTTTATGTCATCTTTTTTAAAGGTTGTCCTCTCCTTCTTTTGCTATTTATAATTTATTTTGGACTCCCTTCCTTAGGAATTACTTTTTCACCTTTTGGGGCTTCAGTTTTAGGGTTTGTCATCTGTAACGGAGCCTATACCTCTGAGTATATAAGAGGAGCAATCCAATCGGTAAAAACCGGTCAGATGATTGCTGCCCAGGCTTTAGGAATGACCAAGTGGCAGGCAGTATTTTACATCATTCTTCCTCAAGCCTTTCGCCGGGCACTCCCTGGTGTGGGAAACGAAATGATTTACCTCATTAAATACTCTTCCTTAGCCTATATGCTTACCTGTATAGAGCTAACCGGAGCAGGGAAAATCGTAGCCGCTCGAAGTTTCCGTTTTATGGAAACTTTCACCGTGGTGGGGATAATTTACCTATTCATGGTCTCCATAGCCACTAAAATTCTCCAGTGGGCAGAAAAGAGGCTCTCCTACCCCGGCTAAAGGAAATAAACTCACCTACCCTCTTTTTGAGATTTAGCTTTTTTAATCCAGCGAGCATATTCTGCTATTGCCTCTTCCATAGGATAACGAGGAGAAAAGCCTAACTCCTTTTTAGCTAAAGAAATATCCAGAGTT
>DAOSVE010000135.1:0-3111 GCA_035593465.1 Candidatus Atribacteria bacterium
GGGGTTGATAAGGGGCAGAGCCCCCTTAGTCATTATAATAAATTTTGCGATTAACTATATATACTGAATAATCTAAAGAGGAATAACTTTCAAAACCGTTTTAATTAGTAAATTTTCTTTTTATTTACTGTTGACAATTATTTTAAAAATAATCTATACTGGTAGCGGTGACCTGTGTCGATTTGATTTGCTAAAACGATTTAGCCACGAAGAAGTATGCACTATAATTGTTTCGAGTGGAAAAGGTAAGGTATCAGAGGAAAACTAAAAAGGTGTGAAAAACAGTACGAAAGTTGGGGGGTATATTACCTGATATTGGGACTCAAGGTTTAGCAAGGGATAAATTGATGCTATTTTGCTTTTTATAGAGGAGTGGTTAAGTGTTTTTTGATTTTCATTCCTGTAAAGTAATATTGCCTTCAGATAGCAGCAAGGAGAGAGTTTTTAGCGAACATTCTCTGGATAAATTGCTTACAACCATTTAAGAAAACTGAACGTGCTTTAATTGTGAAGGATGTATCCCGGATATATCCGGGATGATCTCTAAGCAAGAAGATGGGAGGTGATGAGAAAAATAAAAGCTTAGAGAATTTAAGAGTAAAAATACTGTATTCAAACTGGAGGTGTGGTTAGTGAAAAGAAGCTCTTTAATCTTGTTTGTATCTTTGTTAGTGCTGGTGGTGGGTTTTGCCGGGATAAGCTTTGGTCAGCTATCTGAAGATATTCCCAGAGAAGAAACCCTGATTGCTGATGTATTATCAGGCAGAGTAGGAACACCGGGAAACTTTAATGTTTTCACCACTGCCTGGAGAAACCCGGATCGCGGAATGCAACAACTGGTATTAGAACCTCTCTGGATAGTTGACCCTACGACAGGAGAAGTTATAAACGCTCTGGCTAAAGAAGGGCCTATTTACAATGAAGACTTCACTCAGATGACAGTAAAGCTGAGAGAAGGTTGCCAGTGGAGCGATGGAGTTCCTATAACCGCAGATGACATAGTATATGGAATAGAGTTATGTATGCAAAATGAAGGAATGGGGTACAACTCTCAGCTTAGCCTTAATGTAAATAAAGTATATAAAACTGATGACTATACGGTAGTATTTGAGCTTAAACAACCTAATGCCCGATTTCATGCTAACTTAATAGATAGATGGGGTGGCTGGAGACCTTTCCCTAAACATATTTTTGAAAAAGTAGAAGACCCTCTATCCTTTGAATTCAATCCTCCCATAAGTAGCGGTCCTTATGTACTCAAAGATTATGACCAGGCAGGTTACTGGACGTTATATGAGAGAAGAGAAGATTGGGATAAAACTCCTACCGGAATGTTATATGGTATGCCCAAACCCAAATATGTACTTTTCTACTATTATGGAGAACCAAGTAATAAAGTTATAGCTCAAGCAAATCATAACTTAGATATGACCGATTTAACTATGGAGGCATTCCGAGCAGCTCTAGAGCAGAATAAATATTCAAGAGGTTATAGAAGAGAATATCCCTGGGTAGTTAATACCGACCCCTGCATGACGGGATTAATGTTAAACAACGATGTATCCCCATTTGACCTAAAAGATGTCAGATGGGCGCTAACTCTCTCGATAGACATAGTAGATTACATTGGAATAGCTTTTGATGGTGCTGCTACTATGGGGGTATTGCATATTCCTCCAACACTTGCCTATCAAAAATGGTATTATGAACCTATGGAAGAATGGTTGAAAGATTTCACTCTGGACATAGAAATAAATGGGGAACCTTTCAAACCTTATGACCCTGATGCCCCCTTCCGACTTGTTGAGTATGCAAAGAGTAGAGGCTACACTGTACCTGAAGACCCCGAAGAAATTAAAGAAGTTTTTGGACGGGGATGGTGGAAATATGCTCCTGATGTAGCAGAACAATTATTACTCAGAAATGGATTTACCAGAGATGTAGATGGGAAATGGCTTCTGCCTGATGGAACACCGTGGAAAATTGAGATATTAACTCCAGCAAATATGGCCTCTCCTAACTACAGAAATGCTCTTGCTGCTACTCAGCAGTGGAGAAACTTTGGGATAGAGGTAACGATTGTGCCATCTGAAGCTGAACAAACCTTGCACGGTTTAGGTAATTACATTGTTGGTGCAAAATGGCCTTCGCCTGAGCCCTGGGGAGGACATCCGGATTTGTACAGAGTTTTTAGTGCCTGGCATTCCAAATATTATAAACCTGTTGGGGAGCAAGCTTCTTCAACAGATGGTCCTGCTTCTAGGTGGACAGACCCTCGGATGGATAAAGTAATAGAAGAAATGGAAAAAGTTGATTGGAATGACCCGAAAAATACTGAACTGGGTATGGAAGGGCTAAAGATATTTATTGAAGAGATGCCCACTATCCCCACATTTAGTTATCCAGGAGTGGTAGCCTGGGATGAATATTACTGGACTAACTATCCTGGAGCTGAAAATCCTTACACCCAACCATATCATCACTGGCCGAACTTTAAATACATGCTTCCCTTCCTCGAATCAACAGGAAATAAATAAAAACACTTGTAGTACCCAGGCCTCTTGGGAGGCCTGGGTAATGTGTGTTTTTTTTGGTGTATATGACAGTTATAACCCTTAGGAACTTTAAGATTTGTAAGCCCAACTCAAATGGTGTTCAGATTAGAAGATTAAAACAATAAAAATAGATAAACTCAGCTGATGATATGGAGATTCAACATAGCTTCTTTTTGAGAATAACAAGTAAAATATGAGCTAATACAAGAAGGATCCACTTATAAAAAGAATACCAAAGAGTGAAGTACGAGACAGGAGTTGAATCAAATATTAGAAGGAATTTTGGATGATTTAGCTGAAGGTAAATTAGAAGAAAGAGAATCCTGGTTGAGGAGGTTATAAAAAAAGAGCTGCTTTTTTCTTGCAACAATTATTAGAGGAAGAAGTAACTGATTTACCAGATGGACCATTACGAGAGAGCAAAAGGAGAGAAGAAAATAAATCAAGATATCGAGGCTATGAGCCCAGAAAGATAAAAACTAAAGATAAAAGATATATCTCAGAAGTAAGAGATATTGAAGAACCATTCCTATTAGGCTGGGAGCTTTCTTAAAAG
>DAOSVE010000016.1:0-25439 GCA_035593465.1 Candidatus Atribacteria bacterium
GAATTCTTTCCCCCTTATACTGAGGAAAGCGTTTTTCTTTCCTCAGTAGTTTTTGTCTTTTCAGTTTTTAATTTTTTGCTTTTGGGGGTTATAGGGGGATCATTTTCCCCCCTATAGTCGGGATTATAAAGGGGTGCTCCCTCTCATAGTCATTATAATTAGTTTTGCGGTTAACTATAAATAGAAAGAGGAGGTAAAAGGTGAGTGCTCAAATTTTAGATGGAAAAAAAATTTCGGCAGAGGTTAGAGAAGAGCTTAAACCTCGTATTGCCTATCTTAGTGAGCGGGGTTGCCAGCCTGGTGTGGCGGTAGTTTTAGTGGGGGATGACCCGGCAAGCCAAATATACGTGCGGAACAAAGAAAAAGCTTGCGAAAAACTGGGTATTTATTCCATTCAACATCGCTTACCTGCTGATACTTCTCAGGAAGAGGTAATAGAATTAGTGAATAGTTTGAACGAAAATGAACGCATCCACGGGATATTAGTGCAACTTCCTCTTCCTTCTCACATCCGGGAAAAAGAAGTTTTATATCATATTTCTCCAGACAAAGACGTAGACGGTTTTCATCCTTATAATCTGGGAAGATTGATGATTGGCGACCCGATTTTTCTTCCCTGCACTCCCTGGGGGGTGCAAGAATTGCTATTACGTTATAATTTGTCTCCAGAGGGGAAAAATGTAGTAATTGTGGGTAGGAGCAATATTGTAGGTAAACCGCTATCTATGATGTTAGTCCAAAAAGGTAAAGGAGCTAATGCTACTGTTTCTGTGTGCCACACCGGCACCCGTAATCTTTCTAGCTACACCAAAATGGCTGATATTTTGATTGCTGCTTGTGGCTCTCCTCATTTAATTACTCAGGATATGGTAAGAGAGGAGGCAGTGGTAGTAGATGTGGGAATCAATAGAGTGGGAGATAAAACAGTAGGGGATGTAGATTTTGAGAGAGTGAAAGAAGTAGCGTCTTATATCAGTCCAGTTCCTGGAGGAGTAGGCCCTATGACTATTGCCATGCTTATGGCTAATACGGTTAAAGCAGCAGAAAGAGCTTTACAGCGGAAAACTGCTTAAAGTAAGGAGTAATGTTAAATAAGAGAGAAATGTTTTAGAAAAAGCAAAACCGTGATAAAATTAAAAATGGTGAAAGGGAATGAAAATAGCAGTGATTTCTGATACTCATATCCCCCAGCGAGGGAGAAATCTCCCCGACTATTTGCTTCATTTTTTAGGAGGAGTTTCTCTCATTCTTCATGCTGGAGATATAACCGAATGGTGGTTGTTGGAAGAGTTAATGAAGTATGCCCCGGTGCAAGCAGTAAGAGGAAATATGGATTCTCCTCTGGTCCGGGAGAGACTTTCTGATAAAGAAATTCTGGAAATTGAAGGAGTTAAAATAGGAATTGCTCATGGAGAAGGGTCTCCTGCGGGGATAGAAGAGCGAGTGGGAAAGTTATTCAATGGGGAAAATCTCCAAGTAATAGTATACGGTCATACTCATCAACCCAGTAAGGAATGGCGAGGAGAAGTATTATACTTTAATCCGGGAAGTCCTACTGACTGGGTATTTGCCCCTTTTTTCTCTTTTGGTTTTTTGGAAGTGAGAGAGGGGAAAATAATCGAAGCAGAGATATTAAAGGTGGATTGAGGTGTTATAAATGGCGGAAAAATTGATGGTCAACATTACCTGGCATATGCATCAGCCCTTTTATTGGAATGAAGAAAAAGGAGTTTTTGGTTTTCCCTGGGTTAGAACTCATGCTACCAAGGATTACCTTTTTATGGGTAAATTGGTGGAAAGGTTTCCTTCCCTCCGAGTTACCTTTAATTTTGCTCCTTCCTTGCTCCGGCAGTTTCAACTTTATCTGGAAGGTAAAGAAGATATGGTGATGAAATTAGCTAAAAAGGAAGCCTCTACCATTAGCGAGGAAGATAAAAAATTAATACGAGAGAATTTCTTTGTAGTTTCTTCTCCTCGTACTTTTGAGAAATGGCCCCGTTTTGCCGAGTTAAGAGAAAAACCCTGGGAGTCCTTTACCTCTCAAGATTTTTTAGACCTTCAGATTCTCTATCAACTTATCTGGTTTGACCCTTTATGGCGAGAAGAAAATCCGGTAGGTCGAGAATTATGGGAAAGGGGTAGGAATTATAGAGAAGAAGATAAGAAAAAAATATGGAAGGCTACTGAAGAAATATTTAGAGAGATTTTTACCCAGTACCGAAGATTGTTAGAAAAAAAACAGATAGAAATTTCCTTTTCTCCCTTTTATCATCCTATTTTACCTCTTCTTATAGATACAGACGTAGCTCGGGAATCTAATCCTTCTACAATTTTACCTCATCGTTTCTCCTTCCCCGAAGATGCTCAAGAGCAAATAAAGAGAGGCAAAAGTTTCTCTCAAGATATATGGGGTTCTGATTTTATGGGGATGTGGCCTTCTGAAGGAGCAGTGAGCGAGGAAGCTATCCGTTTGGCTATCCAGGAAGGAGTAAGCTGGTTAGCCACAGGAGAAGAGATTTTGTTTCGTTCTCTAGGAAAGAGCAAAGAAGTAGCCTGGCAAGAACTTTATCTTCCTCATGTCTGGGGTAGAGAAGGAAGAAATATAGTTATATTTTTCCGGGATACCGGCTTATCAGACTTAATCGGATTCAGCTATCAGTATTTCCCCCCTCAAGAAGCAGTGGAAGATTTTATCAATCACTTGAGAGCTATAAAAAAAGCACTGCCTGAAAATAAACCTTATCTGGTAAATATCATTTTAGATGGAGAAAATGCCTGGGAATACTACATAGATAATGGATTGCCTTTCATTACTGCTCTGTACCAGGCGCTTTCTGAAAGCGAAGAGTTTGTAACTATTACTCCTCTTGAGTATTTGCAAAAATTTTCTCATCTTCCGCAAATTTCTCATATTGTACCTGGCTCCTGGATTTGTGGTAATCTAAATACCTGGATCGGACACCCGGAAAAAAACTGGGCCTGGGAAAAACTTCGGCGGGTGAGGGAACTCTGGAGCAGGGAGAAGGGATATTTATCAAAAGAAGAAGAGGAGAGAATCCAGGATCTCATATATCAGGCGGAAGGCAGCGACTGGTTCTGGTGGTTAGGAGATGATAATCCTTCATCTCAAAAAGAAAACTTTCGCCAGCATTTTCTCTGTTTGATACACGGTATTTTACGTACTTTAACAAAGGAGGAGCGGCCGTGTATAAAAGAGAAGTTTTAACTCTGATTTTAGCCGGAGGAGAGGGTAAGAGATTAGATATTCTCTCGGAAAAGAGAGCTAAACCAGCGGTACCTTTCGGGGGTAAATACCGAATTATTGATTTTCCTTTGAGTAATTGTGTCAATTCTGGTCTGTATTGTGTAGGAATTCCGACTCAGTATAATCCTCGTTCTCTACACGAACACATTGGAATTGGTAAGTTCTGGGATTTAGACCGAATGGAAGGTGGAGTTTTTCTCCTCCAGCCTTATATCAGTGATGTTGTTACTAATTGGTATCGAGGAACAGCAGATGCTATATATCAGAATCTCCGTTTTATTCGAGACCAGGACCCTCGTCTGGTGCTGATTCTATCTGGAGACCATGTATACAAAATGGACTATCGTAACCTGATTCGTTTTCACCAGGAAAGGAAAGCAGATTTAACTGTAGCGGTGATGGAGGTTCCCTGGGAAGAAGCTCATCGTTTTGGAGTGTTATCTCTTGATGAGCAAGGAAGGGTAACTGATTTTGAAGAAAAGCCTCCTCATCCTCATAGTAACTTAATAAATATGGGAATATATATTTTCAATCGTGAAGTCCTTGAAGAAGAGGTAGAAGAAGAAGCTCTCCGGGAGGACACCTCTT
Organism: Candidatus Atribacteria bacterium; assembly: GCA_035593465.1. Taxonomy (GTDB): domain Bacteria; phylum Atribacterota; class Atribacteria; order Atribacterales; family Caldatribacteriaceae; genus Sordicultor. The sequence goes on from DAOSVE010000016.1 coordinate 3,854, forward strand.
TTGATTTTGGTAAAGATATCATTCCTAGAATGGTGAGCCAAAGGAAAGTTTATGGATTCTGTTTTTCTGGTTACTGGAAAGATGTAGGGACTATAGATGCTTATTGGGAAGCTAATATGGAATTACTTGGATCTTCGCCAGCTCTTGACCTTTATGATAAACAATGGCCTATATATACTTTCATCGAAGACCGCCCACCGGTAAAACTGAGTCATCGAGCAAAAATTAAACGCAGTTTGTTAGGTAGCGGAGCCATCATAGATGGAAGCGTGGAGGATTCGGTAATCTTTAGCGGAGTTTATGTTAGTCGAGGTGCACAAGTTCGCCATTCTATTGTAATGAGTGATACTTTAATAAATGAAGAAGCAGTGGTGGACCGGGCTATTTTAGATAAACGTATAGTGGTGGGCAGGAGAGCTAAGGTAGGATATGGCGAAGAATTGCGCCCTAATCGAAAAATTCCCGATATGCTTAGAAGCGGTTTGACTATAGTAGGGAGAAATGCTCATATTCCTCCTGAAGCGATAGTAGGTAGAAATTGTCGTATTGGAACAGATGTTGGCGAAGAAGATTTCCCCTCTCTTATTTTAGAGAGTGGTGAAAGTATAGAAAAAGCTGAGGAGGGATGGAAATGAAAAAAACCTGGGTAGTTCTACTACTTATCTTTTTCCTGTGGAGTGGCTGGGCTGGGGCTCAAACTTTTGAATTTGATGTTTCTTCTTCTGAAGCAAGTCAGATTGATTCTCTGCCTCTTTCTCCTTTCATATTTTTGCTTTCTGATCGAGGAGAATGGGGTCTTTATTATCCTGGAGAAAGTATTATCTTGCAATATGGTAGTTCCAGAGATGGCTATGTCAGTATATTCGATTATACTCCGGATGGTAAAGCACGTATTATCAGAAACAATGAGCCAATAGCGGAAGGAGTGCAACGAAAAATTTATGGAGTAGTATCTGGACCAGAAGGAATAGAAAGATTCTTAATGATACTTTCTGAACAAGTAATACCAGACCGCTTGCTGATAGAGATTATGAGAAATCCTTCCCGTATAGAAGGAATTCTGGGATACTCATTACCCTTGCACTATTGTAGGATTCAAGTAGCAACTAAAGAAAGAACATTATCTCCTTCTTTTATTTCTTTTGACCAGGTGCCCAGTGAAATTCCTGCGGGAGGGAAACTGAAAGTACGAGCCTTTTTGTCTGATGGGGAAGGAAATGCCTTGTTTAATCGACCAATTTACTGGGAAGTCAATCAAGGAACTCTGGATAATTACGAGATTTATACTTCTACCTCAGGTGTAGCCGAGGTCTGGTACAGTGCTCCTTCTTTATCAGATAGCACAGAAGTTATATTAAAGGCCCATTTTCCTGGAGATATGGTTTATCAAGAAGCGGAAGGAGAGATTCATTTTCTGGTGAATCCGGAAAAAATACAAACTACTATTGCCCTTACTCCTAAATCTTTTCATATAGCTGGAGGGGAGACTCTTGATTTTCAGGCAGAGCTCCGGGATTTGCGAGGAAGACCGGTGGAAGGAAGAAGTATCAGGTGGGAAACAAGCGTTGGTAGCTGGGAAAAAGAGATCACTTATACCGATAGCGCAGGTATAACTACTAATCGTTTATATGCTCCTAAAGTAGCAGGACAAGAAATGGTGGAGGTTAAAGCTTCTTTTGCCGGAGCAAGAAATCTTCTTCCCTCAGAAGATTATGCTTATGGGACGATAAGCGGTTTGGAAGTTTATCCTAAGGAAGGGCTATTTTTCCTCGATTTTACTTCCGGGGAGCCTTATACTAATTTTGACCATTTAGTTTATCGAGGGGAATTGCTCTCTGGCTATGCAGTTAATCCTGCCTGGGTTCTCTCTGTGAGTGGTGGAGAATTTGTGGAAGTAGGGTTTTCTCTTTCTCAGCCTCTCCGTTTCGGAGCTTTATATCTCTGGGGTAAGGCTCAAGATGAGGTGTTTCTCAAAATTTTTCTCAATGACCAGCTGATTTTTTCAGGTAGAGCTGCAGAAGGAACAATTGCTCCTGCTGAGGCTCAAATGATTTACATTGCCGATTATTTGAAGTTAGGTAATAATCTATTGCGGATAGAAATAGATTCTTCTTGGGGATTGTATTATTTACAGAGATTATTGGTGGCATTTTAGGAGGAAATTATGAAAAAAGACTTTAATGATTGGTGGGAAGAAATTAACTACTTTCAAGAAGAAATGCAAAAATTTGTAAAACATATCTCTGAAGGGAAAGCAGGCTTTACTGAATTTGGGGAAGAAATCTGGATACCCTCCTGTGATATTTTTGAAACCTCTCACCATGTGGTAATAGTAGTAGAACTGGCTGGTGTTTCTCCTCAAGAGGTAGAAGTATTGATAGAAGGGAAAAAACTTATTGTGAAGGGGCAAAGGAAAGAGCTGCCTTATTCCTCTAAGGAGAATTATCATTTGATGGAGATTCGCTTTGGTCCTTTCTATCGAGAAATTAGCTTACCAGAGGAGATAGGGGAAGTTAAAGCTAAATATTCCAATGGTTTTTTAGTTATTGAAGGATTAAAAAATGTTCGAAAAAGAAAAATTTCCTTGACTCAGGAGATATAGAAGATGGAATGGGATAATGCCTGGTTTGTTCTGGAAGAGGGATTGATGGGAGAAGAGAATGTGAGTCTTTCAGGGGATTCTCCTTCTTCAGAGGAAAATAAAGAAAACGAATTCCCTGAGGAAATACCTATTTTACCTTTAAAAGATAACGTTCTTTTCCCCGAGATTGCCTTACCCTGGATAGTAACGGGAGAACCATGGGTAAAGCTGATAAATGACGCAGTTTTAGATAAAAAAATCCTGGGGGTAGTTTCACTGCGGAAAGAAGCCAGAGGAGAAGAACTTTCTCCGGCAGATTTTTATGAAATAGGAGTGATAGGGAAAATTTCTCGTCTTATCAAGCTTCCTGATGACGCAGTACAGGTTTTAATTTTTGGTCTGGTTAAATTTCGAATCAAGGAATGGGTAAAGTGGGAGCCTTACCCAGTGGCTAAGATAGAAATAATAAAAGAAGAAGAAACTCATTCTGATGAGGTAGAAGCTCTGGTAAGAAATGTAGTGAGTCTTTTCCAGCAGGTAGTAGAATTAGCTCCTTATCTTCCCCGTGAAGCTTTTATAACAGCTCTAAATATTAAAAAGCCCTCTCGTTTAGCTAATTTTATAGCTTCCAACCTTAACTTAGATGTAGAAAACAAGATAGAACTTCTATCTGCTCCTGATTTATCTACCAAGCTTACCAGGTTAAGCTTTTACCTTACTCGAGAATTGGAAATACTGCAGATTGGTAGTCGAATCCAATCTCAAGTTCAACAGGAAATGGCTAAAACTCAAAGGGAGTATTTCTTACGAGAGCAGTTAAAAGCTATTCAGCAAGAGCTGGGGGAATTAGACGAGAGAAGTTCGGAAATAAAAGAACTGAAGGAAAAATTGGAAAGTCTGGATCTACCTCCTGAAGTACGAAAGGAGGCAGAGAAGGAAATAGAAAGACTCTCTCGTCTTTCTCCTAATTCTTTTGAATATCCGGTAATCAGGAATTACCTGGATTGGATTATTGAACTGCCCTGGAAGGTTAGTACAGAGGATAATTTAGACATAGATTTAGCCAGGAAAATACTGGATGAAGACCACCATGATTTAGAAAAAGTAAAGGAAAGAATTTTAGAATATTTAGCAGTGTATAAGTTAAAAAAAGATATTAAAGGACCAATACTTTGTTTTGTTGGTCCTCCAGGGGTAGGAAAGACCTCTTTAGGGAAATCTATTGCCCGGGCTATGGGAAGAAAATTTGTGCGGATTTCTTTGGGAGGCATAAGGGATGAGGCAGAAATCCGCGGTCATCGTCGTACTTATGTAGGAGCGCTGCCAGGAAGGATAATTCAGGGTATCAGGAAATCAGGAACTAATAATCCGGTCTTCATGCTCGATGAAGTAGATAAAATGGGCATGGATTTTAGAGGAGACCCTGCTTCTGCTCTTTTAGAGGTTTTAGACCCGGAACAAAATTCTAATTTTGTAGACCATTACCTGGGTGTTCCTTTTGACCTTTCTCGGGTTATGTTTATCGCCACTGCTAATGTTCTGGATACCATTCCCCTTCCTCTTTTAGACCGGATGGAAGTTATTTTCCTTTCCGGTTATACCGATTTAGAAAAAATAGCCATTGCTCAACGATACCTTATACCTAAGCAGTGTGAGCAAAATGGGCTTCAGCCTCAAAATGTTATCATAGAGGCAGATATTATTCAGAAGATAATTAGAGAATACACCCGGGAAGCAGGAGTGCGTAATTTAGAGAGGAATATTGCTACTATTTTCCGGAAAATAGCTAAAGAGGTAGCCCAAGGGGTTCAGGGTCCTTTTGTAGTGGATGAGGAGAAACTGAGAGAGTTTTTAGGCCCTCGCCGGTTTTTGGATGAAGTGATGGAAGGGAAAGATGAAATAGGAGTAGCTACGGGTTTAGCCTGGACTGAAAGCGGAGGAGAAATACTTTTTGTAGAAACGGTAGTTTTACCAGGTAAGGGAAGTCTTCTTTTAACTGGAAATATGGGAGAGATTATGCAGGAGTCAGCTAAAATTGCTCTTTCTTGTGTCCGAGCTCGAGCAGGAGAGTGGAACATTCCTCCTGATTTTTATGAGAAGAATGATATCCATGTACATGTTCCTGCTGGTGCTATTCCCAAAGATGGACCATCAGCAGGAATTACTATGGTAGTATCTATGATTTCTGCTCTGGCCCAAATACCTGTTCGTCACGATGTGGCTATGACTGGAGAAATTACTCTTACTGGTAAAGTATTACCTATTGGCGGAGTAAAAGAAAAGGTTTTAGCTGCTTATCGGGCAGGAATTAGAAAAGTAATTCTTCCTCGAGAAAACGAGAAAGATTTACAGGAAGTACCGGAAGAAGTTAAAAAAACAATGAATTTCTCCCTGGTAGAGAATATAAATCAAGTTCTGGATTTAGCTCTGGTTAAAGAGGAATTAGTGGAGGTTAAAAATTAAGGAGGTAAAACAATAATGGAAAAAGACCGGATAGATTTTCTTAGGAATCTTATTGATACTCCCAGTCCCTCTGGTTTTGAAGAAAAGGTGCAGGGAGTTTTTTTAGAACGAATTAAAGATCGAGTAGACCAATATTACAAAGACGTTCACGGTAATGCTTTCGGGGTAGTTAATCCAGAAGGGAAAATTAAAGTTATGCTGGCTGGTCACTGTGACGAGATAGGAATGATGGTAGAATATGTAAATGACCAGGGATATATTTACTTTTCCACGGTAGGGGGGATTGATTCTCATATTACCCCGGGAAAACAAGTGCTCATTCATACATCAGGAGGAGTAATACCAGGAGTGATAGGTAAAAAACCTATCCATCTTCTGGAAGAAAAAGAACGACAAAAGGTGGCAAAAATTGAGGAACAGTGGATAGATATTGGTGCCCAGAGCAAGGAAGAGGCTTTAAAGCAAGTTACTGTGGGTGACCCTATTACTTTTGATGCAGGATTTAAGTCTCTTTTAGGCACTAGAGTAGTGGGAAAAGGATTTGATGATAAAGTGGGAGCATTTATAGTAGGGGAAGTATTACGCTGTCTCGAAAAAGATAAGTTACATTGTGCTGTTTATGGAGTGAGTACAGTGCAAGAAGAATTAGGGTTGCGAGGAGCCAGGACCAGTGCTTTTGGTATAGCTCCGGAAATAGGCATTGCTATTGATGTTACTTTTGCCTCTGATTGTCCGGATATAGATAAAAGGAAGGTGGGAGAAGTAGCATTAGGTAAAGGCCCGGTTATTTCTCGAGGTCCTAATATAAATCCTCGTATCTGGCAGCGGATGATAAATATAGCTAAAGAGGGGGATATCCCTTATCAAGTGCAGGCCGAATCCCGTGCTACAGGTACTGATGCTAATGCTATTCAGATTACTCGAGAAGGAGTGGCTACAGGATTAATTGGTATTCCTAACCGTTACATGCACACTCCGGGGGAAGTAGTGGATTTAGAGGATCTAGAACATGCTATTGAACTTTTAGTACGATTCTTACACAGTTTAGAGGGAAATGAGGAATGGATTCCTTGAGAGGAGAACAGTTACTCTTAAATGCCAGAGTTTAGAAAAGATCCGCTATTTGGGAGATGGGTTATTATTGCCGAAGAAAGAGGCACTAAACCTTATCAATTTGGTGAAGGCTGGGAGAGAGAAAGTTCGTTTCCCTGTGTCTTTTGCCCGGGTAGGGAGTCTTATACTCCTCCAGAGGTATTCAGTATCCGGGAAAAGGATACTCCTCCCAACGAGAGAGGCTGGAGAGTGAGAGTGGTGCCCAATAGGTTTCCTGCTCTTTTACCTGGTGAGCCTTTGCGTCAGTATGTCGATGGATTTTATGAAAGAATGAGTGGTTTTGGGGTGCACGAAGTAATAATAGAAACTCCCGACCACTATTCAGACCTGGTTGACCTTCCCCTGAAACAGGTAGAAGAGGTGCTCTGGGTTTATCGAGAGAGAATGAGAGAATTAGGAGAAGACTCTCGCTTACGTTATTGTCTAATTTTTAAAAATCAAGGCGAGAAAGCAGGAGCTTCTCTACCTCATGCTCATTCTCAATTAATTGCTACTCCGGTTATTCCTAAAAAAGTACAGGAGGAATTAAAAGGGGCGAGAGAATTTTATGAGGAAGAGGGAAATTGTTTTTTTTGTTCCCTTCTGGAAGAGGAGAGAAAAAGAGAACGATTGGTGTGGGAGGAAGAGAGATTTATAGCCTTTGTCCCTTATGCTGCTCGTTTTCCTTATGAAACCTGGATTTTCCCTCAGCGCCACTGTGCTTTTTTCTCAGAAATAGAAGAAGAAGAAATAAGAAATCTTGCTTACGTTCTGAAAGGAGTTCTTTCGGCAATTAAAACTCTTCTTCATGACCCGGCTTTCAATTTTATCTTACATGCGGCACCTTATTCCCGCTCTTTGGAGAACTATGCAGATTATTACCATTGGCATATGGAGATATTGCCTTCTTTAGGTAAAATGGCGGGGTTTGAATGGGGTACAGGATTTTATATTAATTCGGTAATTCCAGAAAAAGCGGCGAAAGCTCTTCGCCAATTTATAAAAGATAAAAATTAGGTGAGGAATTTGTCTATCAAATATGCTATGATTTTAGCAGGTGGAAAAGGAGACCGTTTGAGCGTTCTTTCTGTAGACAGAGCGAAAGCGGCTGTTCCTTTTGGAGGATGTTATCGTCTTATCGATTTTCCTCTCAGTAATTGTGTAAATTCGGGCATTTATGATGTTGGTATACTTACTCAGTATCAGCCCCGATCTCTTATTGAGCATATCGGGGTAGGACGTCCCTGGGATTTGGACCGGAAGAAGGGGGGGATAGAATTTTTACAACCCTACTTGAGTAGAACAGCTAAAGGCTGGTATCGAGGAACAGCAGATGCTATTTATCAAAACCTCAATATCCTGAGCCGTAAGAAGATAGCTCATCTTTTAGTTCTTTCTGGTGACCATGTTTATCTGATGGACTATAATCCTTTGTTTTCTTATCACTTAGAAAGAGATGCTGATGTAACGCTGGTAGCTACTCGAGTAGATAAAAAAGATGCTCCTCGTTTTGGTATCATGGAAGTGGACGAAAACAACTGGATTACCGGATTTGAAGAAAAGCCTTTTTCTCCTCGTACTGATATTGCTTTTATGGGTATATACATCTTTCGGATGGAATTTTTGGTAGAAAAATTGATAAATAATGCTCAGGAAGGAAAGTTTGATCTGGTTCGTAATGTTATAATCGAAAATGTGGGGAAAGCTAAAATGCAAGCTTATTTCTATAATGATTGCTGGTTTGATGTAGGAACGGTTAAAGCATACTGGGAAGCTAACATGCACCTTTTGGAACCTCTACCTGCTTTTAATCTTTACAATCCCGATTGGATGGTTTTTACTAACCGGGGGCATTATCCTCCTACTCATACTTTAGAAAAAGCAGATATATCATCCAGTATAATAGGAGAAGGGGCAGTAATTAAAGGTAAAGTAGTTCATTCCGTAATTTTCCCCGGAGTGGTATTGGAAGAAGGAACAGAAGTGATAGACTCTATTGTTTTCAATAATACGGTAGTAAAGGAAGGAGCTAAAGTAAATTTAAGCATCCTGGATAAAAATATAGTAGTAGGACAGGACGTCATTATTGGTTACGGAGAAGATTTTACTCCCAACAAAGCCCGTCCTGAGCTTTTAGACTGGGGGGTTAATGTGGTGGGGAAGGGGAGTATAATTCCTGCTCGTATGGTTATACATCGTAACTGTCTTATAGGTATAGGGATAAAAGAAGAACATTTTGGTGAGAGAAAAGAGCTTAAGAGTGGCGAAGTCCTGCTTTGAAAGAAATGGGAGGTCGAGAAATTGCTTCTGGGTATTTTATTAATTGTAGTGGTTCTTTATGGGCTTTTACTCTTCTGGATACTTAATGAAAGACTGAAGGATCTGGATTACTCGGTTAATAAAGTGCAAGAAAGCTTGAAAGAGATGGATAATAAGTTAGTTCTTTTATTGAACTTAAAAAGTGAGGAAGAAGAAAAAGATAGCGCTCTGGAAGAAACTTTTTCCCTTCATATTTTACAGGGAGAAACTAAAAAGAAAGGAGATAAGTCTTAATGAAAAAGCAAGCAATTTTCTGGTCAGTGGTTTTAATTCTACTTTTGAGTTTAGGATGGGGAGTATTCGCTCAAGAAGTTCAAGAAACTCAACAGGAAGTTCAAGAAATTCAGGAGGAAAGTAGCAAAAAAACTGTGGTAGCTGAGGTAAATGGAGAACCTATTTATCTTGAGGATGTACAGGAGATTTGGGATACCCTTCCGGAAGTCTATCGAATCCAATTTCCAGGAGGGATTCAAGACATTTTAGAGCAGTTAATTAGGGAAACTTTGCTGGTTCAGCAAGCTCAAAAATTAGGTTTAGAAAATGACCCTGTAATACTGGAGCAATTGGAACAGATTAAGCGGCAGCTTTTAGTAACGGAGTTGATTAAAAGAGAAATAGTGGATAAAGTTCAGGTAAGCGACGAAGAAATTGAAAAGGAGTATACTTCCAATCCTTCTCTTTATACTGAGCCGGAGCAGGTAAAAGCTAAACACATTATGACCTCTACTAAAGAAAAAGCTGACGAGGTTTTGCAGGAATTACAATCTGGTAGGCCATTTGAAGAAGTAGCGAAGGAAAAATCGGAATCTCCCGATGCCCAGCAAGGGGGAGAGATGGGTTACCTGAAAAAAGGAGATTTAGACCCTAATTTAGAAAAAGTTCTTTTTGACCTTGCTCCAGGTAAATTTAGTGATGTTGTAGAAACCAGCTATGGATTTCACATTTTCTTGGTAGAAGAACACCTTAAACCCCGTCTTAAGGAAGTAGAAGAAGTAAAAGATGAAATATCTAACCGCCTTCTTCCTCGGAAACAACAAGAGGCCTTTGAGAAATTAATTGAGGAACTAAAAAGTCAAACAGAAATCGCAATAATAGAAGAAAATCTCCCTAAAGAGGCAACTCCGCAACCAGAAGCCTCTCCAGAGACAGGTGGGGAAAGCCAGCCATGATGGAAGTTCTGGAGAAGTTGATTCGTCTTCCCCAGAAGGGAGAGTACATGGAAGTTCGTCTGGAAAGTATTTTTTCCACCACCATACGGGTTCAAAATGGGGTAGTAGAAAAGATAAGAGTGGGGACGGATGAGGGAGGCTACATCCGTCTCCTTGCTCCTCGAGGTAGTTGGTGGTTTGAAAGTTTTCAACACTGGGATGGGTTGCAAGAGAAAGTAGAAAGAGCTATAAATGGCGCCTCTCTTTTACCTAAAAGCGACATTGAAGTAATAAGAAAACCACCAGTTGAGGATGAAAAAAAAGTCACTCTCACTGATGATTTTCGTTTTAAATCCCTTAAAGATAAGACCTCTCTTCTTCTCTCGTATGACCGAATTTTAAGGGAAATTTCTCCACTGCTGGTAAGTTCTTTAGTGGAATATCGGGATGAATTCCGACAGATTTATTTAGCTAATTCTGATGGTTCTTTGATTTATTGGGAAAAACCTGATATCAGCATAAGTTTTATGGCTACGGCAAGAAAAGGAGATAACATAGAAGTATATAGAAATGGAGTGGCGGGGAAAGCAGGGTTTGAACTGGTTAAAAATCAAGAAACTTTAGCTCAAGAAGTAGGGGGAAAAGCCCTTCTTCTTTTAGAAGCTCCTTCTTTCTCTGGAGGAGTATATGACGTAATTTTGGACCCGGTACTAGCGGGAGTTTTTATTCATGAAGCATTTGGGCATCTTAGTGAATCTGACACTCTTTACCACAATGAAGAACTGAAAAAAATAATGGCTAAAGGTAAAAAAGTATCTTCGCCAATATTAAACGTTTTCGATGACGGAAGTTTAGATAATTTGCGAGGGTCTTCTCCCTACGATGATGAAGGTATACCTACAGGTAGAACTTATCTTATTAAAGATGGTTATTTGAGCGGAAGACTCCATTCCCGGGAAACTGCTTTTTTAATGCAAGAAGAAACAACAGGTAATGCCCGGACTATTAACTATGGTTTTCCTCCTATAGTGCGGATGACTAATACAGCTATAGAGGAAGGTAAAACCACTCGAGAAGATTTGTTTTCTGACATAGAACGGGGATTGTATGCTGTAGAATATATTGGTGGAAATACCGCTCTTGAGCTATTTACTTTTTCCGCTGCTTATGGCTACTTGATTGAAAAGGGTAAAATAAAAGAACCGGTTAAAGATGTGGTACTGAGTGGAAATCTATTCCAGACTCTGGATAAAATAGATGCAGTGGCTAACGATTTTCGCTGGACAGAAGTGGGGGGATGCGGAAAAGGGGGGCAGATGGGACTTCCTACTCCTACGGGAAGTCCACACATACGACTGAGAGAAGTTTTAGTGGGAGGTAGTCATAATGATTGAAGTAGCGAGCTTGCTTAAAAAAAGAGGGATACCTGGTGATATATTTGCTCACCAGATTTTTAACCAGGAGGTGAGCTATGAGGCTAATCTTTTTAAGGGGTACAGGAAAGAAGAAAGAGAAGGTTATGGTCTGCGAGTAATTAATCCGGAGGGGAAATTAGGATTTTATGCTTTCAATCGTCTTTTAAATCCTCAAGAAGCTCTGGATAAAGCTTTAGAGGTTAGTCAGTTAGGAGATCGGGTGGATTTTTCTATTCCCACTTATCCATCTTCCTGGGAATGGGAAAATTTTGTTGACCCCCGGGTAGAGAATTTGGAAGCACAGGAGATGATAGAGCTGGGAGATTACATTCTTTCCCGGATAAGGGAAGAATATCCCCGGGTTTTGGTGGATATAGTTATCAGTGCGGGTAAGGAAGAAAAATCTCTCTTGAATCACCATGAAGAAGAGCTAAAATTTGCTCGAACCTTTTTTGAAATAGGAGTAAGCGCTAATCAAACCAGAGAAGGAGATATTTTAGAAGTTTATACCGAAAGGAGCTGGGGTAACCGAGACATCGATGTAGAAGGTCTGGTACAGGAGATAGTTTCCAAACTGGAGTTTTCTCAGAGGGTAGCTAATTTAAATAGCGGAAAATACCCGGTAGTCTTTACTCCTTCTGGTAGTCTGGTTTTATTTATTGCCCTCTTTTATGGATTGAATGGTAAAAACTGGGTATTTGGGAGGTCGCCTCTGGGGGACAAAGAAGGGAAAGTGCTATTTTCCTCTCTTTTTTCCTTAGAAGAAATACAAGAGCCCTGGGCTTTGGGATCCTGTCCTTTTGATGATGAGGGAATAATGACTAAAGCTCAAAGGTCTATCATTGATAGAGGAAGGGTGGAAAGTGCTTTCTGGGATTTGTGGAGTGCAGCAAAGAAGGGGATTAAACCTACAGGAAATGGTTTTCGCAGCTCATATCGAGATTTACCCGAGCCAGGATTTTCTTCTCTCCGGGTTAAGAATGGTTTACGGGATAGGGATACTTTAATAGGAGAGCTGGAAGAAGGTTTAATAGTAGATAGTGTCCTGGGCTTAGGGCAGAGTAACGTTGCTTCTGGCTATTTTTCCTGTAATGTCCAGCTAGGTTTCTATGTTAAAAAAGGAGAAATCCAGGGACGGGTAAAAGATGTTATGATTAGTGGAAATGCTTATCCGGCTCTTTTTAATCTTAAAGAAATTTCTCGGGATAGTCGCTGGATAGGGGGCAGGATTTTGCTTCCTTACCTTTTGATAGAGCCAGTAGAAGTCAATAAGTAATCATCAAGAGGCAAGAGTCTATTAATAAAAGCAGGAAGGTGAGAATTGATGTTCAAAGCTCTGGGCAAGCTTTCAGATTTAGCCCAACAAGAAGAAGAGATTTTAAAATTCTGGAAAGAAAAAGATATATTCAAAAAGAGCCTGAAACAGAGAGAAGGCTCATCCCGCTTTACCTTTTACGAAGGTCCTCCTACTACTAATGGCTATCCTCATGCCGGTCATATCATTGGCCGCAGCATTAAAGATTTGATTCCTCGTTATCGGACTATGTGTGGTTATTATGTTCCTCGCCGGGCAGGCTGGGATACCCATGGTCTTCCGGTAGAGCTGGAAGTAGAAAAAGAATTGGGAATTTCGGGAAAACCAGATATCGAACGCTATGGAGTAGATAAATTTAACGAGAAGTGTAAAGAAAGTGTTTTTAAGTACATTAAAGAATGGGAAAAACTAACTGAGAGATTAGGTATCTGGATGGATATGGAACACCCTTATATTACCTGTAGTAATGACTACATTGAGACTTTGTGGTGGGTGTTAAAAGAACTATGGGAGAGGAAGCTGCTGTATAAGGGGCATAAAGTTTTACCCTATTGCGCTCGTTGCGGAACCTCTCTTTCTAGCCATGAGGTGGCGCTGGGTTATCGGGATACGGAAGACCCCTCGGTTTATGTTAAATTTGCTTTACAGAACAGGGAAAAAACTTATTTTCTGGTGTGGACTACCACTCCCTGGACTTTGGTGGCCAACGTGGCTTTGGCAGTGGGTAAGGGTATTGATTATTTGGAAGTGGTCAATGAGGAAAATGGTGAACATTATATCCTTGGTGAAGATAGTTTTTATCGTTTGCTGGGAGAAGATGCTAATTATAAGATAGTCAGAAAATATAAAGGAGAGGAATTGACGGGGATAAAATACGAACCCTTACTGGATTTTCTGGTGGCAGATAAAGGATACGAAGTTTTCTCTGCCGATTTTGTCACTACTGAAGAAGGGACTGGGGTAGTACATATTGCCCCTGCTTTTGGTGAAGACGATCTGCAGCTAGCTCAAAGAGAAGGACTTCCTCTTTTGCAGCCGGTAAAGCGAGATGGAAAATATGGAGAAGAAATTACTCCCTGGCAGGGAATGTGGGTAAAAGATGCCGATCCTTTGATTATCGACTATTTAAAAGAAAAAGGGAAGTTATTTAAGCAAGAAATTTATAGGCATTCTTATCCTTTCTGCTGGAGGTGTGATACTCCTCTCCTTTACTATGCTAAAGAAAGCTGGTTTATTAAAACCACCGCTTTTCGAGATTCACTACTGGAAAATAACCAAAAAATTAACTGGTATCCTCCTCATATTAAAGAGGGAAGGTTTGGGGACTTCTTGTCCAATGTAGTAGATTGGGCTCTTTCTCGAGAGAGATATTGGGGAACGCCTCTCAATATCTGGCAGTGCGAAAGTTGTGATTTTCAAGAAGCTGTTGGTTCTATAGAAGAGTTAAAGAGCAGATCACGAGAAAAGATAGAAGAAATCGAATTACATCGCCCTTACGTGGACGGAGTCACTCTTTCTTGCCCCCGCTGCGGTGGAGCGATGAAAAGAGTGCCAGAAGTGATCGATTGCTGGTTTGATTCTGGAGCAATGTTTGTAGCTCAACTTCATTTTCCTTTTGAGAATAAAGAAGAATTTCAACAAAGTTTTCCCGCTGACTTTGTCTGTGAGGCTATAGATCAGACCCGAGGCTGGTTTTACAGTCTCCATGTTTTAGCCACCGTTCTTTTTAATAGCCCAGCGTATCGCAATTGCCTGGTTACTGAATTAGGGCTGGATGAAAAAGGGCAGAAGATGAGTAAACACATAGGCAACGTCGTCAATCCCTGGGAGCTAATTGAAAACTATGGAGCTGATGTATTACGCTGGTACGTTTTTTCTGTTTCTCCTCCCTGGGTACCTAAAAGATTCGGGAAAGAAGCAATAAGAGGAGTTCTTAGCAAATTTTTTGATACTCTGTGGAATGTAACTAACTTTTTTATTCTTTATGCTAATATTGACGCTTTTGAGCCGCCAATTTCTTTTTTGCCCCTGGAAAAAAGGAGTGCTTTCGACCGGTGGATTATATCTTGCCTGGAAGAACTTATAAAAGAAGTGCGAAGTTCATTAGATCACTATGAGGTCTCTCGAGCGAGTAAAGCTATAGAAGATTTTGTAATAGAAGATTTAAGCAACTGGTATATCAGACGCTCTCGTCGCCGCTTCTGGAAAGCAGAGAAAGACGAAGATAAAATTAGTGCCTATCATACACTTTATTATGTTCTTACAAACCTGACCCGGCTTTTAGCTCCTTTTATTCCTGCTACCGCCGAACTGCTTTATCAAATTCTGGAAGCTGATGTTCAGGGAAAAAAAGAAAGCGTTCATCTGGAAAATTATCCTTTACCCGAGGAAAAAAATATAGATAGAGAGCTGATACTTGCTATGGAGGTGGTAAGAAAACTTACCAACTTAGGCCGTTCGGTTCGCAATAAAGTGAATATCAAATTGAGACAACCTCTCAGGAAAGCAATTTTAGTAGTTCCCCAAGCGAGAGAAAGAGATCGAGCTCTTCCTTTTGCTTCTATTATTCAGGAAGAGTTAAATGTTAGAGAAATAGAATGGATTTCTCATCTTCCTGAAGAAGTCACTGTTTCTTTGAAGCCTCGTTTTTCCATTTTGGGCCCTCGATATGGCCAAAAGGTGAAAGAAATAGCTCGGTTGTTGAAAAATCTGGAAGAAGATAAGAGCCGCCAATTCTGGGAAGAGGGAGAAGTATCTTTACTTTTAGAGGGAGAAGAGATTATACTAAAGCGAGAAGAAGTAGAATTAGAATTGCAAACCCGGGAAGGCCTTGCAGTAGAAAGTGAAGGAGAGTACGCGGTTATTTTAGATACTTTCTTAGATCAAGGGCTTCAGGAGGAAGGAATGGTAAGAGATTTAATCCATGCCATCCAGGTTTGGCGTAAAGAAGCTGGCTTAGAAGTAGAAGACCGGATCGAATTACAAGTTAGAGAAGGTACTGACCCAGAATGGAGAGATTTGATAGAAAAATATAGTTCCTTGATTCAAAGTGAGGTTTTAGCTTCCTCTCTTTCTTTATCCAGTAATGGAGGAGGAGAAATGACCAGCAGAGAATGGGAGCTAAGCGGGAAAAAATTAGCATTGGCTTTAAGGAGGAAATGATAATGGAATCAAAGAGGAGACTTCTTTTCCTGTTTCTATTTTTAGTCAGTACCTGGGTTTTTCCTGCCTGGGCAGATAGTTATCATGTGGTAGAATCAGGAGATACTCTTTGGGCCATATCTCGCCGTTATCAGATACCTCTCGAAAAACTTTTGCAGATTAATGGTCTTACGGAAAAATCTACCCTCCGGATAGGACAGAAAATCAAATTAGAAGAGGGAGCTAACGAGGCAATCTACCAGATTAAAGCGGGAGATACTCTCTGGGGAATATCCCGTCAATTTAACATTCCTCTTTCTTCTCTTCTTGCAGCTAATGGTCTTACGGAAAAATCTATCCTCCGGGTGGGACAGAAAATTATTTTACCTTCTTCCTCAAAAGAAGAAGCCAAGGCTGTCGTTACCTCTTCTAATGTTACTCATATAGTTAAAAAGGGAGAATCCTTATGGTTGATATCTCGCCTTTATGGGGTGGATATGGATTCCATTATGAAAGCTAATAAATTAACTGCTGATAGTATTCTCTCCATTGGCATGAAACTCACCATTCCCCAGGTTCGTGTTGCTTCTTCTCCGGTAAAAGAAGATAACTTTGAAGTTTATCGGGTCCAATCCGGAGATACCCTTTGGGATATATCCCGCCGTTATCGGGTTTCCTTACAGGATTTGATGAAAGTTAATAACCTTAATGAGAAAAGTACTTTGCAAATAGGGCAAAGTATTCGTATACCTTCTTCCCTTCCTAAAAATTATGAAAAAGCCAGCAGTTCATTCCTCTGGCCTGTTTCTGGCCGGGTTTCTTCTACTTTTGGTATGCGAGGAGGAAGGCTTCACTCCGGGGTTGACGTTTTAGCTCCTTCGGGTACGCTGATCAAAGCTTCTCGTAGTGGAGTGGTTTCTTTTAGTGGATGGATGAATGGCTATGGTAGAGTGGTGATAGTTGACCATCAAGATGGCTGGCAAACTTTATATGCTCATAATTCCGTTAATCTAGTTAATAAAGGACAAAAAGTAAACCAGGGAGATGCCATTGCTCGAGTGGGGATGACAGGGAATGCTACTACTTGCCATGTTCACTTTGAAGTGAGAAAAAATGGTAAGTGTCTTGACCCTTTAAACTATTTAGGTAAGTGAAATGGAAAGAGAAGAAGCCTGGACTTTATTAAAAAAACATCTGAAAAATCGAAATCTTTTAAAACACAGTATAGCCTGTGAGGTTATTATGCAGTTTTTAGCTCGTCAATGGGGAGAAAATGAAAAAGAATGGGCTCTAGCTGGACTTCTGCATGATATAGATTATGAAGAAACCAATGGCGAACTTACGGAGCACGGAAGACTGGGAGCCGAAATACTCAAAGAAGCAGGTCTTCCTGAAGAAATAATCAGAACAGTTCAGGCTCACAATCCCGAAGCTACTGGTATTAAGCCTGAATCTCTTATGGAAAAAGCCCTTTATGCTGTAGACCCGGTAAGCGGTTTTATTGTGGCCTGTGCTCTCATACATCCAGAAAAAAAGCTGGATAGTTTAGACCTTTCTTTTCTTCTTCATCGTTTTTCAGAGAAAAGTTTTGCTCGAGGTGCCAATAGAGAAGCGATGAAAAGCATAGAAAGTACAGGCCTCTCTCTGGAAGAATTTTTGAAAATCGCTCTCTCAGCTATGCAAACCAAAAAAGAAGAGCTGGGTTTATAACTTTTGAGGTTTGTTTGACCATTCTTGACAAAATTATGAGCTTCTTTTATAATTACTCCGTAAGGTCAAGAAAGGTCAAAGGAGGTAAAGTAAGATGGCTATTAATCGTTGGGATCCTTTTCGAGACTTAGCTGAGTTACAGGGAGAAATTGATCGTGTTTTAGGGAGCACTTTCTCTCGTAGAGGAAAAGAAACTACTGTGGGAAGCTGGCTTCCTCCTGTGGATGTGAAAGAAGAGGAGGAGGAGTTTGTGCTGTTTGTTGATCTACCTGGGGTAGACGAAAAGGCAGTGGAAATTACTGTGGTTGGAGATCAGTTAACCATCAAAGGAGAAAGAAAAGCACCAGAAGAGGGAGAGAACTTCTTGCGTCAGGAGCGGGTTTTTGGTCCATTCCATCGTTCTTTTCTCCTTAGGATGCCTGTAGAAGTGGACAAAGTGTCAGCCACCTATAAAAATGGAGTTTTAGAAATTCATTTGCCCAAATCTTCTGCTGCTAAACCCAGGAAGGTAAGCGTTCAGGTAGAGTAAAAGAGGTAGAATAATTCCGGGGGTGGAAATTTTCCACCCCCAGAGGTGATAAAAATTGGAATTCAAAGATTACTATCAAATTTTGGGGGTTCCCCGAGGAGCTAGCGAAAAAGAGATTAAAAAAGCCTATCGGCGTTTAGCCCGTCAATACCATCCTGACCTTAATCCAGGCAATAAAGAAGCAGAAAAAAAATTTAAAGAGGTTAATGAAGCCTATGAGGTATTGAGTGACCCAGAAAAAAGGAAAAGGTATGATGAATTAGGGTCGGCATGGAATAATTATGGAAGACAGAATACTGACGAATTCTGGAGTGATTTTTATAGAAGATATGGAGGAGGGCCGGCTTATACCACCCAAGAGGAAGAATTTGAAGCAGGAGATTTTAGTGATTTCTTTAAAACTATCTTTGGTGATTTATTAGGAGGAACTCGTCAGTCCTCTCGAGGACGGGGTTTTCGTTTCCATACTCAGGGTGAGGGAATAAGAAGAGAGCCGCCTCCTGAAGTACAAAGCGAGGTGGAAATTTCTTTTGAAGAAAGTTTTCGAGGAACAGATCGAAATATCCAGGTAGAGTATGAAGAGTTATGCTCTAATTGTGGAGGAACGGGTAGAAATAGTGAGGGGAAACTGTGTCGGAGTTGTGGAGGAAGGGGAAAAGAAAAGAAATCTCGAAAGGTAAACGTTGCCATCCCTCCCGGAGTTAGTGATGGTACAAAATTGAGAATTCCCCAGATATTGGGAGGGAGAGACTTATATTTGAAAGTTCGGGTAAAACCCCATCCCTTTTTCCGTAGGGAAGGGGATAATGTCATTTTAGAACTGCCAGTTACTATTTATGAAGCAACTTTAGGAACAGAGGTTGAAGTCCCCACTTTAGAGGGTAAAGCCAAGATGAAAATTCCTCCTGAAACTCAAAATGGAACTATTTTTCGTCTGCGGGGTTTAGGTTTTCCTCGGACTAAAGAAGGAGGAAGAGGAGACCAATTAGTGAAAATCAAAGTGGTAGTGCCCCGGGGGTTAACTGAAAGGGAAAGAAAATTATTGGAGGAATTAGCTTCTTTACGGAAAGAGAATCCTCGCCAACATCTGGTGAGAATTTGAGAGGTAATGGTATGGAAAAAGAAAAGAAACCTAATGGATATTTTCTTATTAAAGAGGTGGCAAACATAACTCAGTTGCACCCTCAAACTCTGCGTTACTACGAAAAGATAGGGCTGGTGAAACCTCATCGCAGCCAGGGTAATGCTCGGCTTTATAGTTTAGAAGATATAGAACGAATTAAAAAAATAAAAGTTTACACTCGAGATTTAGGAGTTAACTTAGCCGGTGTAGAAGTGATTTTTAAGCTTACTGAACAAATAGAGGAGTTACAAAAAGAAAAGGATAAAATAAAAGAACAGCTAGAAGTAAAAAATAATAAAATGGATACTGAACCTCCAGTTAAAGAGCGAAGGAGAAAAATAAAATGAGGTTTGAGCAATTTACTGAAAAAGCTAAAGAAGTTATCTCTTTAGCTCAAGATATTTTATTGGAATACCATCATAACCAGCTGGATGTAGAGCATCTCCTTTTAGCTCTTTTGAAGCAAAAAGAGGGATTGGCTGGCCAGATTCTGGAGAAATGTAAAGTTGATCCCCAGATTGTAGCTCGAGAAGTCGAAGAAGCTCTGCAACGTTTTCCTCAGGTTTATTACCAGGGGGGCGAGGAGATGCAGATTTATCTTACCCCTCGAGCTAAATCAGTTTTAGATAATGCTGAAGAAGAAGCACAGAGGCTAAAAGATTCCTATGTAGGGGTAGAACATCTCCTGATAGCGGTGGTTCGGGAAGAAAGCGGAGCAAGTAGTCGTATTCTTAAATCTCACGGGTTGGATGTAGAAAAAATTTACCAGGCTTTGCAGGAAATAAGGGGAAAAAGAAGGGTAGATGATCCTTATGCTGAAGGGAAGTACATGGCTTTAGAAAAATATGGTAGAGACTTAACCCAGCTGGCTCGGGAAGGTAAATTAGACCCGGTTATTGGTAGAGATGAGGAAATTAAAAGAGTAATTCAGATTTTGAGCCGTCGTACTAAAAATAACCCGGTTTTAATTGGTGACCCAGGAGTGGGTAAGACCGCTATTGTAGAAGGGTTGGCTCAGAAAATTGTTAAGGGAGACGTTCCCGAAAGTTTGAAAGGTAAAAGATTAATTGCTCTGGATATGGGAGCACTGTTAGCTGGTGCGAAATTTAGAGGAGAATTTGAAGAGAGATTGAAGGCAGTTCTTGAGGAAGTACAGAAGTCAGAAGGGAAAATCATTCTTTTCATCGATGAACTTCACACTGTAGTGGGGGCAGGAGCAGCAGAAGGAGCAATTGATGCCGCTAATATTTTAAAGCCTGCTCTGGCTCGAGGAGAATTGCGCTGTATTGGAGCTACAACTCTGGATGAGTATCGAAAATACATTGAAAAAGATTCAGCTCTGGAGCGTCGCTTCCAGCCAGTGTATATAGGAGAGCCATCTATAGAAGAAACTAAAGAAATACTTAAAGGTCTGCGAGATAAATATGAAGCTCATCATCGGGTAAAAATCAGTGACAATGCTATTGAGGCCGCTTCTGAACTATCTAGCAAATATATTACTGACCGTTTTCTACCTGACAAAGCTATAGATTTGATGGATGAAGCAGCCAGTAAAAAGAGAATAGAAATAGAGAGTGTCCCTTCAGAGATAAAAACTTTGGAAGAAGAATTGCAAAAATTAGCTAAAGAAGGTATGGCGGCAGTGCAAGCTCAGGAGTATGAAAAAGCTGCTGCCTTACGAGATAAAGCAGAAGCATTGCAAAAGAAATACCAGGAAGAGAAGGAAAAATGGATGAAAGAGCGGGAGATTAGCGAAGTGGTGGGGGAAGAAGACATTGCTCAGATAGTATCCAGCTGGACAGGGATACCAGTAGCTAAATTGGTAGAAAAAGAGAAAGATAGGTTGCTTCATATGGAAGAAGAGTTGCATAAAAGAGTAGTGGGACAAGATGATGCAGTCAGGGCAATAGCAGAAGCTATACGTCGTTCTCGAGCTGGTATTACTGAAGGAAGAAGACCAATAGGTTCTTTTCTCTTTCTTGGTCCTACTGGGGTAGGTAAAACGGAGTTAGCTAAATCTTTAGCTGATTTTCTATTTGGTGATGAAAATGCCATTTTGCGTATTGACATGTCTGAATATATGGAAAAGCATTCTGTCTCTCGTCTGATTGGTGCCCCTCCCGGATATGTGGGCTATGAAGAGGGAGGGCAATTAACCGAGGTAGTAAGAAGAAGACCTTATCAAGTTATTCTCTTTGATGAAATAGAGAAGGCCCATCCTGATGTTTTTAATATTTTGTTGCAAATACTGGATGATGGAAGGCTGACTGATGGCCAAGGAAGAACAGTAGACTTTACGAACACGGTTATCATTATGACTTCTAACTTGGGAAGCTCTTACTTTCGAGGAATAGATCCGGAAAAAGATAGAGAAAGTCTGCGTCGAGCTAAAGAGAAAGTTTTGGAAGAGGTACGAAATCATTTTAAACCGGAATTTTTAAATAGAATTGATGAAATAATTGTATTTAACCCTCTGAGTAAAGAGGAAATAAAGAAAATCGTGGATTTGATGATAAATCGTTTACGAAATCGACTTCAAGTTCAAGGAATGGATATAGTCCTTACTCAAGAGGTAAAAAATTATTTAGCTCAAACAGGTTATGACCCTGATTACGGAGCTCGTCCTCTTCGCCGTCTAATTCAACGGGAGATAGAAAGTCCTCTTTCTGGGGAACTGATTCGGGGCACTTTTCAGCCTGGTGACGTTATAGAAGTTTATTTAGAAGAAGGCGAGATAAAATTCCGGCGTA
>DAOSVE010000136.1:0-3049 GCA_035593465.1 Candidatus Atribacteria bacterium
GAAATCTGGAGGAGAATGTTTGATGCCATTCCCTCTGATTATTTCGGCCTCAATCTTGACCCTTCTCATCTCATCTGGCAGCAGATTGATTATGTAAAGGTAATTTATGATTTTAGAGAAAAAATCTTCCATGTTCATGCTAAAGATACCCGTATTGATTGGAATAAATTGAATGAGGTGGGAATCTTTGGTTTTGGCTGGTATATAGATAAAGTAGCTGGGACAGGAGATATCGATTGGAATTCTTTCATTGCCACTCTTTATGAAGTGGGTTATGATTATGTAGTGAGTATTGAACACGAAGATAGAAGCTTTGAGAAAGACCAAGAGAGCAAATTGCGAGGTATTTTACTGGCTAAGCAACTGTTAGAACCATATATAGTATAATTAATCCAAATTTGGTAAATACCTCAGTTTGCAATGGGGAGGAGAACAGTGGAAGTTAGAAGAATAGGAGTTTTAAGCGGAGGAGGGGATTGTCCCGGTATCAATGCGGTTATTCATGCCGTGGTAAAAAGAGCTATCCTTCGCTATGGCTGGGAAGTCATAGGTGTGTTAGATGGTTTTGAGGGAATGGTGGAAGGGAAATGGAGAAAGTTAGAATACAATGATGTTTCAGGAATAATGCCTCTGGGGGGAACTATCTTAGGGACTTCCAATATAGCAGACCCCTTCCATTATCCGGTGCGCGAAGGAGAAAAGTTGGTTTTCCGTGACTTTTCTCAAAAAGTGGTTGATAATTACCACCAAATGGACATTCAAGCCCTGATTACGATCGGCGGCGATGGCACTTTTAATGTTTCTCAAAAGTTTGTAGAAAGAGGTTTGAATGTAGTAGGAGTGCCTAAAACCATTGATAATGATTTGGGAGGAACTGATTTAACTTTTGGCTTTGATTCAGCAGTGGCGGTGGTTACTGATGCTGTAGACCGTTTACACACTACTGCTCAATCTCACCACCGGGTTATGGTGGTGGAGGTGATGGGAAGATATGCAGGGTGGATTGCTCTTTACGGAGGAATAGCAGGAGGAGGAGATATCATTCTCATCCCCGAGATTCCTTTTGATATGGACAAAATTTGTGAATTCATTCTGAAAAGAAGAGAATCCGGAAAGAGATTTAGTATTGTAATAGTGGCAGAGGGAGCTCATCCTAAAGGGGGAGAAATGGTGGTACAAAAGATAGTAGAAGAAAGCCACGACCAGATTCGTTTGGGAGGCATCGGCTATGAAGTGGGGCAAGAAATAGAGAGAAAAACCGGCCTGGAAACAAGAACAGTGGTGCTGGGACATTTGCAAAGAGGAGGTTCTCCTACAGCTTTTGACCGAATTTTAGCTACTCGCTTTGGAGCTAAGGCTGTAGATTTAGTGGCAGAGGGAAAATATGGTTATTTTCCGGCTCTTCAAGGAGAAGAAATTGTTCCCTTACCCATGACAGCAGCTATTTGTAACTTAAAAGTTGTTCCCCTCGAGTCATCTCTGTTAGATGTAGCTCGTTCTTTAGGGACTTATATGGGAGATTAAAAAGTGACTGCTCGTCTTTCAGTGGCTTTAGATGTGGCTAAAAAAGCAGGAAATTTTGCAATGGCTCATCAGAACTCTATTCGGGAAATAAAGGAAAAAAATAGCCCTGTTGATGTGGTTACTGAGGTAGATAAAGAAGTTCAGGAGATGATAATTAAAGAACTATCTTCTCACTTTGCTCAAGACCTTTTCTGGGGAGAGGAAAGCGGTTATCCTCTGGAAGATTTTTCTTCTACCTGGGTAATTGACCCCATTGACGGCACCAGTAACTACATTCATAACTTACCTCTGTATGGTATTTCTATTGCCTATCTTAGGGAAGGAGAACCAATAATAGGGGTTTTAGAAATTCCCCGTCTGAGAGAAACTTTCTGGGCAGAAAAGGGAGGGGGAGCTTTTCTGAACGGAGAAAGAATTCGAGTTTCAGAGATAAAAGAGATGCATCGTGCCATTGTGGGAACAGGTTTCCCCCACCGGGGTGCCAAGTGGCAAATTATGGAGCCTGTTTATGCCCAGATTCTTTCCGAGTGCCAGGCTCTGCGCTCTTTAGGAAGCGCTGCTTTGGGAGTGGCTTATGTGGCTTGTGGCCGTCTGGAGGGATATCTACAGTTGGGATTATCTTTTTATGATATAGCAGCGGCGATATGCTTGGTGCGAGAGGCAGGGGGAAAAATCAGGGAGTTAGAAAGTGAGAAATGGAACGTTAAGAGCCGTTCTATTCTGGCCACTAACTCTAAAATAGAGATGGGAAAATTTCTAAAAGATTTCTCCCTTCCTTAAGCGGTTTGGGGGCTTAAAATAGCGGGGAGTATTTTTAATCTTTCAGGAGTAAGATATTTAAAGAATAACCGGGTACAATTACCCGGTTATTCTAACCTAAAACAGCTATAAAAGAGTTATAATATTTTATCTTAGTGGATTTTCTCTCAGATATGTAGTATAGACTTTTCTATCTAAAATACCTTAAAACCACTAACCAAGGGCTTTTTCCGATATCGGGTTTTCAGTTTTAGCTCTTTTTCTGGTCCGATAATAAGTTTCCTCCAATTGCTACGTTTTCGGGAGAGTTTTCCCGGATAGTTACTACAATAGCTTGAGCTGGCAATCCGTATACTTCCGTAGCCACTTGAGTTATAGTTTTCACCAGTTTTCTCTTTTTTTCAATATCGGGAATTGATGGTCCTTCAACAGTAATATTAGGCATAATTCTCACCTCTCTGGACATGTTTTTTAAGCTAAAATACTTGACCCTATAGGTCATTATAATGTTTCTTCCTTTTCTCTTCAATCCTTGTGAGCTGGCTATCCTTTTTCCTCAGTGGTCTTTGTTTCAGGCTTTTGCGTTTTTATGGAGGTTGTAAGGAGGCCTTTTCCCCTCATAGTTGGGATTCGTCCTCACCCTCTCTCGGAGGGTAAGGGAAAAAAATATGTGGGGCTCTCCCTGGGAGGGTGAGGGAAAAATACATAGAGGGTTTCCCGTCCTATGTTTCTACCAACCCAGGATGTCCAAAAGCTACCGAGATTG
>DAOSVE010000137.1:0-3039 GCA_035593465.1 Candidatus Atribacteria bacterium
GCAAAAGAGATGAAAAGGACTAAAACTACGGAGGAAGAAAAAGCCTTCCTCCGGGCGTGGCGATCTTGAGTTTTTGACTTCCGGTATAATTTACTTTTTAAAGTTTCTAACATTTTAACCAGTTTTGCGGGATACTATAATTGTTATATAATAAATAAAAAAGAAATGGACGAAAGCTGGAAATTGTTATCCATCTTTGGTAGTGCTTTCCTGGTTGGTTTTTCAGGAGCGTTGATGCCAGGTCCTCTCTTAGCTCTGGTCCTTTCCGGGACTTATCGGGTAGGTTATAAAGCTGGGCCTCTGGTAGTTCTGGGGCATGGGATTTTAGAGCTGGGTTTAGTTGTAGCTTTAATGCTCGGCCTGGGGAAAGTGCTGAATATACCTTTAGTTCAACAGGTTATAGGGGTGGGGGGAGGAATAGTTTTAGCGTATCTGGGGATAGATATGTTGAGGGCAGTGCGTAACTCAGAAACTTTATCTGTAAAGAAGGGCTCAAGCTGGGAAGGCAACCTGGTTTTAAAAGGCTTGCTGGTCAGTCTTTCTAATCCTTACTGGATAATGTGGTGGGCTACGGTGGGGTTAGCTTTGCTTCTTTCTGCTATTTCTTTTCCCTGGTGGGGGGTAGTGTTTTTCTTCCTCGGCCACATTTTCTCTGACTTTGTCTGGTATAGTGCAGTTTCTTTTACTTTAGACCGGGGTAAAAACTTCCTCTCTCCCCGTTTTTACCAATGGTTAGTGGGAATTTGTGGAGGATTTATGCTTTTCTTTGGTATTTACTTTATATCAGGGGTGATCCAATAAATGATTAAGTTAGTTTTAGAGCCGGTGCCTTACCGATACGAAGAAACTGTTTACTTTTATTGGGAATATGAGCTAAATAGTCCTTATCAGCTCTGTTTTATACCCTTTGGGAGTCTTAATAAGTTTTTAGAGGAGACGGTGAGGAGAGAAACTGAAATTCCTGAAAGTATCCATATTATTTTAGAGGATGGAAGGATAAAAATATGGTTGCCGGTTACCTTTTATTCTGAACAGTTATTTGATAAAGTAGAAAACATTTTGAGAGAGAAAATTCGTACTCTTCTCGAAGACGTTATGTTTTAATGAAGCAAAAACCAGATAAACATTATTCCTCCAAAAATGATGCGATAGTAACCAAAAGGTTTTAACCCTTTTTCTTTCACAATTCTCAGTAATAAAAAGCAAGCCAGTAATCCACTACCAAAGGAAGATAAAAAACCACCAACGAGCTCCGGTGAGAAGAGGTTTCCCGAAACACTCAGGCTTCTGATTCCTAAAATAAATGCTCCTCCAATGGTGGTGGCCGATAAAAAGAAAGAAAAAAGCACTGCTTCTTTTTTTTGCAATCCGCAGAGAAATCCAGCTAAAAGGGTGATACCTGAGCGAGAAACTCCCGGAAAAAGAGCCAGGGCTTGAGCTACCCCGATTAAGAGAGCTTCCTTCCCGGTCATATTCTCTAAAGTTTTATCTCCTCTTTCTTTTACCAGTAAAAATATCACCCCTAAAATAATTAACAGCAGGCATATTTCTAAAAACCTGCTTCTCAGATAATTTTCTATTATATCTTCAAATAGATATCCCAGTAATCCTGCAGGAATGGTGGCTAAAAGGATGTTCAAAATAATTCGGGGTTGGCGAAAAGCCCGGGAATAATAGGGTATAAGGTAAATCAACACTGCAAGCCAGGTCCCCCCATGTAGTAATACATCGAACCACAAGCTTTGTTCCCCTAAGTTAAATATCGGACGGAGAAGAATAAGATGAGCAGAAGAGGAAATGGGAAAAAACTCAGTTAACCCCTGGATTAAACCTAATATGATTGCCTCTCCGGTCATAATGTTTCCTTTCTTATTTGCTTGCTATTCTATAATAGAACTAAAAGGAGAGCAATATCAGGAGAAAAAGAAAAAAATGGAGCGAATTCTTCCGGCTACAGATGAAAATCTTAAAAAAGGAGCAGAGATTTTAAGAAAGGGAGGGCTAGTAGCTTTTCCTACTGAAACTGTCTATGGGTTGGGAGCTAATGTATTTTTGCCTCAAGCAGTGGCTCGTATTTTCGAAGTTAAAAGAAGACCTCATTTTGACCCTCTTATTGTACATATTTCTCACCATGACATGGTCTCCCGTCTCTTTCGAGAAATTCCCCCTCTTGCAGAGGTGCTGATGGAAAAGTTTTGGCCTGGTCCTTTAACTTTAGTTTTACCCAAAAAAGAGGAGGTTCCGGATATTGTTACTGCTGGTCTTTCTACTGTGGCTGTTCGTATGCCAGCTCATCCTGTAGCTTTAAAATTAATAGAGTGGGCAGACACCCCCGTTGCTGCTCCTAGCGCCAATCGTTTCGGGCATCTGAGCCCTACTCAAGCAGAGGAAGTAGCTCTTGATTTAGAAGAAGGGGTAGATTTAATCCTGGATGGGGGTAAAACACAAATTGGAGTAGAATCAACAGTAATTATGATAGAAGAAGGAAGGATTTTCCTTCTTCGGCCAGGAGGAGCGAGCGTTGAAGAAATCGAAAGGTGGGTGGGGAAAGTCGAGACACCGCCTCCTTCCGATAAAATTCTTTCTCCTGGTGCTTTAAAGAAACACTATGCTCCGCAGATTCCTCTTTATCTTTTTGAAGGGAAGATAGAAGAACTCTTCTCCTGTGACCTTACAGGAGTAGTTATTGTTTCTCCTTTCCCGATTACTGATTCCCGAGGGGAGATAAGGGTTTTGAGTGAAGAGGGGGATATAAAGGAAGTAGCCAGTAATCTATTCACTGTTTTGCGAGAGTTAGAGAGAGGACCTTTTCGGGCCATAATCAGCTTAACTGTAGAAGAAAAAGGACTGGGAAGAGCAATTATGGATCGGCTAAAGAGAGCTTCTTCTGGATATATCAAGGTGAAAGATGGGAGATTAAGCTTATAAATTCCTTTGCTTCTTCTCCTACTTCTTTTTCCTTCCTTCTCCTCCTCTCCCTTGAGGCTGATCCAAGCACACACTTAACACCGAGGCTAAGATAGCGTAGATTATAGTTAA
>DAOSVE010000138.1:0-2995 GCA_035593465.1 Candidatus Atribacteria bacterium
ATTTGATAGAGAGAAGCAAGGCTTCGGAAAGGAGAAGAACTAAAGTATCCTCTTTACAGCAAAAAGGGACTTGAACATAAAATTATGACAAGCATCCTAAAAAATTCTTTTGAAAGGAGAATTAACTATGACTGATAAAGATAAGTTTCTAGGACCCGATTGGCTACTGGATACTAAAGAAGGAGTAAAATTGTACCATGATGTTGCTGTTCCCTTAAGACACAGATTAGGAATTGTTGATGTTCATACTCATTATAGTTTAAGACAAATTATTGAAAATCAACCATTCCCCAACATCTGGAAAGCTGAGGTTTTAGAAGACAGAGAAGAATATGCTAATTGCGACCATTATATTATCCAGCTGGCCTCAAAATTCCCTGGTTTTTCCCAGGCTCTGGCAAGAGATCCTCATCTTTCTGACTATGCCAAATGGATGGCCTTGAGTAAAGTTTTTCCTGATCTGGAAGGTAATCATGTTCATCAGTGGCTTCATCTGGATCTAAAAAGGATATTCGGGATTGAAGAACTTTTGAGTGCTGATACGGGAGATGAAATCTGGAGATTAACCGAGGAGTGTTTTAAAAAAGAAGACATGTTTCCCCGGGCATTGCTTAAAAGAATGGGAGCCAGGGTTATTTTTACTACTGATGACCCGGTGGATGACCTCTCTTATCATAAAATAGCTAAAGAAACCATAAATGATATAAATTTTCTCCCTTGCTTCAGGCCCGATGCTTATTGTAACATTTTTGACGAGAAGTGGAGAGATAATGTAGAAAAAATATGCCAGCTGACGGAAGAAGATACCTCGCTTCAGGGTTTGGTTGAGGCATTGCGAAAGCGTCATGATTACTTTGCTGAGATGGGAGCTAAGGCCAGTGACCATGGCCTTCTTGAACCTTATGGACTGGAAGTGAGTGAAGAAAGAGCGGAGCAAATTTTTAGAAGAGCCTATAACCAGAAGGAAAAGTTTACCATCAGGTCTTCTGAAACTAGGGAGTTTATTTCTTATTTAATGCATAAATTTTGTGAAATGAACCAGGATAAAAAGATGGTAACCCAGATTCACTATGGTGCCCTACGAGATGCAAACCAATATCTCTATGAAAATTGGGGAGCTAACGTAGGAGGTGATATAGCTACCGAAGATATTACTATTGTTGAATTCCTAAAACCTCTTCTTTCAAAATTTTTCAGTGGAAAAAGCGATAACGAGTCCCATCTCGTACTGTATCCCATGAATCAGGCCTTTTCTCATATTAACCTCACACTGGAAAGAGCTTTCCCTAATGTTCACCAAGGCTTCCCTTGGTGGCATAATGATGCTCCGTACGTGATGGAACATTTTCTCCTGCATACCGCTAACTCATCTCTTTTAAGTTCAGTAGCAGGGCCGGTGAGTGATGCAAGAAAGATTTTGTCTGAAGGAAGTAGATTTGAGGTCTTTGATAGAGTGATTTGTAAGGCTGTAGGAAGATTGCTCTCTGAGGGTCAAATCTCTTATCAGGGAGCTATAAACGCGGTGAAAGGCTTGATGTATGGAAATCAAATCCGGATATTTGATCTCGAAGGTCATGGTGAAATTTAGTATTTTACCATCAGTGGTTAAATCACATAAAAGGGGTGAAACTCATGGATGAAGCTCGATGGAGTTGCTTTGTAGATGCGGTATCTGGTAGAAATAAAAAAGTTGTTGTAGCTCTGATTGTTGATAGCCCCTGGATTCCAGGTTTTTGTGGTATGTCCCATTTTGATTATTATTTATTTCCTGAACGTTGGCTGGAGGCTAATATCAAGGTATATTCTTCTTACCCTGACATTATTTTCCTTCCTGGTTTCTGGGTAGAATATGGGATGGCTACTGAACCATCTGCTTTTGGTTGTAAAATTACCTGGTGGGATAATAATACTCCTTCCATAACTCCAATGCTATCCAGTATAGATGAGATAAATAGTATCCGAGTTCCTCAACCCAGGGAAGATGGTTTGATGCCCTTTGTTCTCCACTGGTATAAGTGGGCTCAAGATATACTCCAAGAGCACAATATGTCCATAAAAATGGTTGCTGCTCGTGGTCCTCTTGCTCTTGCAGCTCATTTAAGAGGAATGACCGATTTTCTGATGGACTTAAAACTGGAACCTGATAACACCAAGAAACTACTGGAGATAACTACTACCACAGTTATTGAGTGGCTTAAAGCTCAAGTAGAGGTTTTAGGAACTGTAGAGGGAGTGATGGTACTTGATGATATAGTAGGGTTTTTATCTAGAAGTGATTATATGGAGTTTGCCCATCCTTATCTGAAGGCAATTTTTGATACTTTTCCCAGCATGATAAAGGTATATCATAATGATGCCCATATTACTCCTTTTGTAGACCAGCTCCCTGAAACTGGGTTAGATGTTTTGAATTTTAGTCATGAGTTAGATATAGTGGAAGTAGCACAAAAAGTAGGAGATAAAATATGTCTTATGGGAAATATACCTCCACTGGATGTCCTAGTGAGAGGTGATATTTCTGAAGTTAAGTCAGCAGCAACTCGTTGCCTGGATAGTGTCTCTAAAAATCACATTCGGAGATTTATCCTCTCTGCTGGAGGTGGAGTATCTCCTGACACGCCTGGTGAAAATGTGGATGTCTTGAACCAACTGGCTAACAGTTTATAGTATCCCGCAAAACTGATTAAAATGTTAAAAACTTTAAAAAGTAAATTATATCGAAAGTCAAAAACTCAAGGTCGCTACGCATAGAGAAAGACTTTGTCTTTCTCTATGGCCTTTATTTCTTTTGTTTTTTAAGTTTTCTTAATCTTGCGTCGCAGACTGCCTTTTTCTCCAGCATACTGGTGGATATTTTCCCACCAGCAGTTTTTGTTTATTTGCTTTTTAAGTCTTTGTTCTTTTCTTTTGCTTTTGGGGGGTTATAAGGGGGTGAAACCCTCTTATAACCTTCACCCTCACCCTAACCCTCTCCCTTCGAGGGCGAGGGAAGGAA